>JBCBAO010000259.1:0-3961 GCA_038532405.1 Pseudomonadota bacterium
GTACCAAAAAAGCTTATAATTTTAAGTGTAATCGCAGTTTTTTGCGTTGTTAGTCGCCGGAGAAGCCGCCGCGCAGCTTTGGCCGTCGCACCGTCTGATCGATGTCTGTGCGCCGCGCGCCAGCAAGGTCCGGCTCGTCTTCCGCAGGGGCGTCCATCGCTTCGTCCAGGATAGGGGGTGTCGGCATTGCTAAAGGCACTTCTGGCACAATTGCGCCCGGGGCGGATGCTAAACTGAGCTGATCAGTGCTCGCCCTTTGAATATCGGAGGAGGCTCCAAGCATCTGGGCCAGAAAGTCCGTATTCATTTCGGCGAGGTCTATGGGCGCATCAATTGATGAAATTTCGCGTGCTTCTGCAAACTTTCCGCGCAGACCAAGGATTAGAGCGAGGTTCTGGCGGATCCTGACCGTTGCCCCGTCCAATGCCGTCGCTTGGCGCAGTTTCTCTTCTGCACCGGCCAGATTGCCGGATAGGGCGAGGGACATGCCGTAGTTTGACAGTGTTGCCGGTCGGTTTGCATCGATGGTTAGGGCGCGGCGATAAGCGTCCTGCGCGACTTCGTGCTGTTCGCGGCTGTCATAGATGCCGCCAATGGCTGCAAATGGGTCAGCGGAAAACGGGTCGAGTTCCGATGCGCGGACATAGGCACGGACGGCTTCGGCCAAATTGCCAGCTGCTGTCTCCGCACGCCCGAGTTCCATCTGCACACGATAATCGTCCGGATGGCTCACCGCCGTCAGCCTTGCAACCTCCGCTGAGCGTTCGTCGCTTCCAATGTCCCGCAACGCCTCGGAAAATGAGATGGAGATATCCAGATCCGTCGGATGCAGATTGTATTGTGTATTCCAGAAATTCGCGCGCGTAAGCGGATCTGCACGTTCAGCGGTGGCAATATCTTCCGCTGTTGGCTTCGCGGCGAGGGCCGTATCCGCAGCCTCATCCGTTGGGCCGGGGCTTGTTGCACAACTTCCCAAAACAATGAGCGCGCTGATGCAAGCAGCGGATCTTATAAAATTGGCTCTGGACATGGGCAGGTCTCCCGCGCATCTGATCGATACGTCAATTATCGTGCTCGCTCTCAAGAAAGGGTTAACCCTGGGGGCAGTTCGATTAATCAAATTCTCGAGAGGTTTAGTCGCGAGCATGCATGGTGCATTTACAGAGGCCGCGGACGCTGCAATCGCCGTCCATCTGATTTCCACTGCCGATTGGCCGGGTAGCCAGGCGCGCTTGCCAAAACAGGTCGCAGCCTTTGCCAAAGCCTTGGCCTTCACTGGGGCCGCGGGACAATCTGTAAACATTCCAGGTGAGGACGGGCAATTGGAAACCGTTCTTTACGGTGTCGGAGATGGCACAGACGCCCTTATCGTGGCCGGGCTTTCCCAGAAACTCCCGGCCGGGATATATCGTATCGATAGAATACCGGAGAATATGCCGTTCTCGTGGATTGCCGCGGGCTGGGCGGACGGTGCCTATCGCTTCGAAAGGTATCTCTCTGGGTCCGGATCTTTGCCCAGGCTTGAAATTCCGACCGCCGAAGATGCCGCTGCGATTTCCCTCGAAGCCACGGCGATTGACGAGGTTCGTACACTGGTGAACACCCCTGCATGCGATATGGGTCCGGATCAAATCGAACAGGCCGTCCGGGACCTCGCCGGGGAATATGGGGCGGATGTTTCCTCAATTGTCGGAGACGGCTTATTGGAAGCGAATTACCCCATGGTGCACGCCGTTGGCCGCGCCGGCGCAGTGGCCCCACGTATCGTTGAGCTGTCCTGGGGCAAAAGCAGCGATCCAGAGCTCGCCATCGTCGGAAAGGGTGTGTCTTTCGATTCCGGTGGGCTGAACATCAAGACCGGCAATTTCATGCGAATAATGAAGAAGGATATGGGCGGTGCAGCCCATGCCATCGGGCTGGCGCGCTTGGTTATGGGGGCAGCGCTACCTGTTCGCCTGAAACTCTACATACCGACGGTCGAAAATGCGATCTCGGGAAATGCGTTTCGCCCTGGCGATGTCCTACAGAGCCGGGCAGGCATCACGGTTGAAATCGACAATACCGATGCCGAGGGCCGCCTGATTCTTGGTGATGCGCTCGCCCGCGCAAGCGAGGGGAGCCCGGACCTAATCGTCGACTTTGCAACCTTGACCGGGGCGGCACGGGTCGCCCTAGGTCCAGACCTTGCGCCTTTTTACACCGACGATGATGACCTCGCCGCCAGCATCGTAACCGGCGCGGATGCCAGCGGTGACCCGGCTTGGCGTATGCCACTATGGTCTTCCTATATGGGCATGTTGAAAAGCTCGATTGCAGATTGTGCAAATTCCGGTGGTCGCATGGCCGGTTCGATCACAGCGGCCCTTTTTCTAAAGCAATTCGTGTCCGCCAAGGCTTGGGTACACCTCGACGTCTGGGCCTGGCGTGAAGCCAAATATGGCCGGCCGGCCGGGGGGGCAGCCTGCGGTTTAAGAGCTGTCTGGACGGCGCTGCAAAATCGCTATGGATAGTCGGCGAGCGTGCCTTGCCTGCACGCGCAAATCACTTGAGGGTTCAGCCATTAAGTGAGGTGTAGCAATGGCATTGAATGAGCGGCAGGCTTTGACCCTATGGCGACGGACGGTCGTTGCAGCTGTTCGATGCGATGACCCGGATCTGACGGCCCGGCAGCAGGCCATTCTGATGACCGTCTCGCTCACCCGCGGCCCCCATACGGTGAGGGGGCTCTCCACGGCCCTGAACATCGCCAAACCTGCCGTTTCCCGGGCGCTGGATACGCTGACACGGCTTGAGCTGGTGACCCGTCGAAAAGACGAAAATGATTTGCGCAATGTCTTTATCGAGCGAACGCAGACCGGAGCTGCCTATCTGCGCACACTCGCGAGCCAGATCCTTGCAGCAGAAGCTGGTGAGCCTGGGCCGAACGAAGGTGGCGACAAAGAAGAAGCGGCCTGATAAGTCATTGCCATGGTTGATTTTAGTGATCCCCGCATTGCTGAGCCGGACGGCGCACGCGGCAAGTCCGCAATGGTTGGCGTGCCACGACTGCCAATCCTAACCAATGGAGAAAATCGCGCCGAGCGCGCGACCTCGGCGGTTTTCGGTGAAACGGTCTCGGTCTATGCCATTCAAGAGGGGTTTGCCCTCGTGCGGACCGATAAGGACCACTATGTCGGCTGGACAAAGGCTGACTCTCTCGTTCAGCTCGGAGCTTTGCCGACCCATCGTATAAGTGTGCCGATCGCCTACGGATTTTCCAAGGCAGACTTGAAGTCTGCTCCGCAGACAACCTTGTTCCTGCAAAGCCATGTCACAGTTGCCGACTGGCACGACCGCTTTGCCGAAGTGAGTGGCATTGGTTTTGTCCCCTCAGCCCATTTAACGGCCATGGGGACGTTTCGTGATGATCCGGCCGAGATTGCTCTCGGATTTTTTTCCACGCCCTATCTTTGGGGCGGACGCGATGCCCTCGGGCTCGATTGCACAGGTTTGACCCAGCTCGCTTTTGCTGAATGCGGTGTTGCTTTGCCGCGGGACAGTGACATGCAGTTCGCCTGGTCCGGCGAGGCCATTGAGGGCTGGAACGAACCGGAAGCCCTCCAGAGAAACGACCTTGTCTTCTGGAAGGGGCATGTTGGCATCATGCTCAACCCCGATACCATTTTGCATGCAAATGCACACCATATGGCCGTCGCCTATGAGCCCTTGGCCGAGGCTATAGAGCGTATTGCTCCGCTTTATGGTCAGCCCATCGGTGCCAAACGTGTCGCGATTGATCCGTCTGCGCGTCCGGAATGGTTGCAAACCTAGCAGATATTATTGGAAGTTCTATCTGCCAAGACCTTGAAAGGTTATGGCTTTTCCAGAATCTTGACGTCTTTGATCAGCCGAAGCCTAGTCCAGATCCGCCGGTGCATCCGACCCTTCTGCGAGGGGTGCCGGGAACGCAGGTGCATTTGGT
>JBCBAO010000260.1:0-3943 GCA_038532405.1 Pseudomonadota bacterium
GCTCAGGATTGCAATTCATAGGATGAAACATTTACCGGAATCGCCGATTGCCGAGGCATATAGTTTATCGTGGACAGCTCATCCTCGATCGATACGAGGCGGCCGGAATAACTATCAAGATCGGTCACATCTCTAATGCTTGGGTCTCCCCAGCCATGGCTGATGGCAATGACGCCCGGACCCAATCCAATGTCTTTGCGGACTTGGCCAATAACCCGGCCATGTTTGGAGGTTACGATAACATAGTCTTCATTTGCGAGGTCCAATCGCTCCATATCCTCTTCGCTCATGAAAACCGGGTTTTGGGGGTAGAGCTTGCGCGCCCTGGAAGACTGCGTATAGGCGCTGTTGATCGTCTCCAATAAGCGGCGCGACACCATCCGAAACGGAAAATTCGGATCGTTGGCGTACGGTTCAAGGAGTCCGCCAATTTCCTGAGATACGTCATCAGGGCACAATTCCAGCCTGGCTCCATCGTCATCGGCAGCGGGTTGAATAATGGCTTCGCTGTTGTCCGGCACCAATCCGCTCGGGTTGGATTCCAGATCTTCATAGGTGAAGCGGCCCTGGGAGATCATCCAGCGGATTAACTCCTCCGCGGTAAGATCGTCATCTGGCGTTATATCCAGGGTTGGGCCTGGTGTATTCGCCTGGGAAACAGAGAAAGCTGTTCGCTTGAACCGCATGGTTTTGCCAAGCCGCTTGGCAACGCCGAGGAAGAATTCCCAGTCCTCCATTGTTTCTTCAGGACGCTGAAGGATCGGTTTTGCAATTTGTCCGAACGATATATACCGCGTGAATTCGAGAATGGCATTCAGGTCCAGACGCTCATATGGTAGGCTTATGGCGATCTGATAATCACTGAGCTCGCTCGTTACCGTTGACCGTTGATCGAGTGTCACAAGCAGATCGAGCGATTCGAGGGCCGGCAGCGTGACATCCGGGTCTGAAAGTGCCTTTGCCAAATTTCCGCCGACGACGATCAGGGCCCGCATGCGATTTTTCCCCGGGTTCAGGATTTCCTTGGGCAAAAGGGCGGTCGGGTACTCGCCGAAAATCTCACCAACGTCTGTAGAATGACATTTGGCACCGACCTCCCATGTGCGATTGGGGGGAAGGATCATTTCGGTTGCGAGGCCGGAGTCGAACAGGACCCCCATATTACTGACCAGGTCGCCAGTCTGCCGATAGCCGCCGCAGACTGCGTTTAAGCACTCGCTGAGATGTTCAGCGACGTTGGCGTTAATGCCCATATCTATGCCGGTGCCGGTGTGGGCGGACTTCTTGCCAGCCCGCGCGAAGGTTTCGGCAACGTCCAGAAGTGTCTCGATGGGTACCCCTGTCCGCTCGGCAACGAATTCCGGCGTGAACGGTTTGACCGCCTGCTGAAGCTTGCTGAGGGATGTTGTAAACCGCTCGCAGAAGGCAACATCGTGCCAGTTATTGGCGAAAATGATCTGCAGCAATCCGGCAAAGAAGATGGCGTCTTCGCCAGGTTTGATTTTAACGTGAATGTCGGCCTGCTTGGCGGTTTTCGTGGTGCAGGGGTCGATAACGATCAATTTCAGCCCACGCTTCCGCCCCTGGCGAATAGCGGTCATGGGATTGACCATCGGGCCGCTGGCTGAGGCATGGGACACGGCCGGGTTCGAGCCTGAAAGCAGGATAACATCCGCATCAAGCGTGCTGTATTTTCCCGTCAGGAAGATACCCATTCGGCAGGCTGTGACCCATTTGGCCGGCTGGTCGAGCGTCATGCTGGTATAAAGGTAAGGCGTATTGATGGCTTCGAGCCAGGCCTTCATAGCTGAGTTTGACAAGGAGTTGGTGGTCACACCTGTGCCCGAGTAGACGGCGACTGATTCGGGGCCATGCTCATCTATGATCGCGCGAAGTTTTTCACTGATTTCATCCATCGCATCTGACTTTGCGATGGGTTCGAACGACCCGTCTTCCTGACGCTTAAGACACTGTTTGAGGCGATCCTCACCATTGTGCATGTCCATATTGGACAGGCCCTTGATGCAGAAATATCCTTTTGAAAATGGGTTGTCCCGATCACCACGAACACCGGTGATCTTGCCGTCTTCTTCTGAGATCACCACGCCGCACTGTGCGCAGCAATTTCTGCAGTAGGAGATATGTTCCGCCATTCCTACCCTTTACCCGTTGACCCCACACAGGACCAAAACTGCGGGACTTTGTCATATCCCAGACAGCTAGATGCGCATTCCCGGCCTGCGTGAAAAAGCGCGTTCTGGATATTCGTCCACATCTCTGTGCCCACCCCGCTCATTCGATCCATTCGAGCTTATCTGATCATTCACGTCTAATATAAGTGATGTTGACCGTAAACTATCATTATTGACTAAAACAGATTGATGTGGCTGTTTTGATCACAACGAGACTGCTGCGGAAGATAGCGGTCATTCAATCCGGGGAGGATATACTGATGGCCACAGAGCCAAAATACGACTTTTCCAACTATATCAGAACAGGCGTGGCAGCCTCTGCTTTATGTGCGACATTCATGTCGCCCTCAGTGGCCTTCGCGCAGGTCGAGCCGTTACCACAAAACACCGAGGCTGAGGCCGATGATGCAGTGGCTGAAGATGAAGTAGCCACATTGGGCGTGGTGACTGTCAATGCCAGGCGGCGGGAAGAAAACCTTCAAACCGTCCCTATATCCGTCTCAACTTTCAGCCAAGAAGTTCTGGACCAGCGGTCTGTTATCACGACACAGGATTTGACCTTCGTGACACCAGGCCTGAACGTTGCACCAGCCCTTTCCAGGGACGTCCCCGCTTTCGTGATTCGCGGGCAGCAGCGGCAGGCTGATGGCACTGGTTCACCTGCGGTGCTCACTTATTTTGCAGATGTGCCTTTATCGATACAGGGCAGTATTTTGCCAACTTTTGATGTGTCTTCCATCCAAGTTCTGAAAGGTCCGCAAGGCACGCTCTTTGGTCGAAATACAACAGGTGGCGCGGTGCTGCTTTATCCTGAAGCACCAGGCTATGAATTCGGCGGACATGTAAAAGCGTCCTTCGGGGAGTTTGATGAAAGGATCATCGAAGGTGCTATCAATATTCCTATCCTCGAGGATAAACTAGCGGTTCGGCTCGCGGCACAAACCGCAGACCGAGACGGCTTCACGATCAATCTCGGCGTCGGAGACGACCTTGATGATCGTAATGCCGTATCTTACCGGGCATCTGTCTTATTCGAACCGACCTCCTACATAACAAACACCTTTATTGGTGACTTTCACTCAGCTGACGAGGCCGGAACATCAACTGTTCTTACATCTGTATTTCCGAATGAGGTCAATACTGTAGGCGGTGTCGGACGGGGGCCGCTCGCCTTTCTGCTGGATAGCGACATTCCCGGATTGGACGTAGACCTTCTTCTCGCTGATCAACTCGAAAATGGAATCCGAACCACGAATCCCGGCTTCGAGCCGCGTTCCGAAAGAGAAATCTGGGGCGTAACGAATACAACCGAGATCGATTTGGGTGAAGTTACGCTCAAGAATATTATCGCCTATCGCAGCACAATCGTAGATGCATCGCGCGACTTTGACGGGTCTCCGGCCCCCATCAACGGCCAGGCCCCGCTTTTCTCGTCCGACCAGTTTACCAATGAGATACAGCTGTTTGGTTCAGCTTTTGACGATAAGCTGGATTATCTGATCGGTGGGTTCTTTCTCAACGAAACGCCCGATGGCGACAACACGTCTTTCGCCGAGATCTTCTTCACACCAAGTTTCAACGAGCTCTACTTCGACAATGAAAGCAGAGCCGTTTTCATCGATGGCTCATATCATTTGGATGATTTTGTACCGGGTCTCACCGTTAACGGAGGTTTCCGCTTTACATGGGATGACATCGTCAGGTGTGATGGAACTCAGCCTGACCCATCGCTCCTGGCAGGAACGTTTAGT
>JBCBAO010000261.1:0-3920 GCA_038532405.1 Pseudomonadota bacterium
GAAGTATTTCGGCTGCCAACGGCCCCTATGTAAAAAGCATTGCCATTCAGCGCTTGCTTTAACAAAGGGCCCTCGCGCGCCGCATCATGATATAGGATAACGACGGCCGTCGACGGATCATCTTCTATATCCGGAAGGTCATTCAAGCCATTGATCTTGATCCCTTCGAATGCACCAAGCGCCTCGACTGCCTTGAGGGTTGTCTCGTCATGGCTTTGAACAATACATCCCACACCAACCGCCTTGGCGAGGCGAGCAAGTGCAATCGTTTCTGCGCCACTTCCGACGACGCGTAGCTGAAGCTGTGGTCGATAATTTGCCACAAAAAGCAGGTCGAGCTGTTCGGTGCTCGGCTTATCCTCATGGATCGACAACTGATAGGCGCGATCTATGCCAACATAGATGCTCTGGCGGGCTTCTAAATGCGCAATGGCTGTCTTCAGAGTGTCGGTCGACAGGTCAGGGCAGACTGCAATTTCGATCGCGCCTCCGCACGGCAATTGGATATCTACGAATGGCGACCCAGCGCCATAGCGCAGGGATCTTCCGGTGCCCGTTTTCAAGGCTGATTGCGCACGCAAAGCGACGTCTGCATCGATGCACCCGCCCGACAGATAGCCAAATGTGTGTCCTTCGGCGGTAACGCCCATAAGCGCGCCCGGCGCGCGCACGCCGCCGCCTTCAATGCTCGTCATAATAGCCAGTGCGCAAGGGAGGCCAGCTTCCTGTTGAGCGAGCGTCAGGCGCAGAACGTCCAGGGCATGTTCTGGTATGCGGGACGATGAAGGAGCGTACATATAACCGTTATAACTGAGGAGTTATAACGGTTCCAGTGCTAGCCGTTTTTTGTTCTGCAGAGGTTTGAAAGCAAATCGAGTTTTTCAGTCGTTGCGGCAACAGCACCGCCACAAAGGTCTCGATAGGTGTGGAGCACGATGTGGCCGGTAGCTGTAAGGGCGGCACCGCCTCGGCCAACCCCGCCATGAAAGGTTTTGATGAGTGGCCGGCCGAATTGCTGGTTCATGGAGTCGATCAGCCGCAGCGCCTTTGGATATGACATTCCTAAGGCCCTTGCTGCTGCAGAGACTGTTCCATGCGTCTCAATTTCCGAGAGTAGAATGGCTTTGCCCGGCCCGAAGCGTGTCCCGTTGGGGAGATCTAGCCGGATGCTCAGCTTGATTTCCGTATCGGTCATAGTTTGAGTCAATCCGTCAGGAATGTCCTCTCTGTTAGCCACCGCACGATATCTTCCGCCGCCTCATCGGCCGATTTTTCGACGGTATTGATACGAATTTCCGGAGATTCCGGTGGCTCATAGGGACTGTCTATACCTGTGAAATTTTTGATTTCGCCGGAACGCGCTTTCTTATAAAGTCCTTTCACGTCGCGTTCTTCGGCCACATTGAGCGGCGTATCCACAAAGATCTCCACATATTCTCCTTCGACCATCATGTTGCGCGCCATTCGGCGCTCAGACCGGAACGGCGAAATAAAGGAGACGAGCGTGATGAGCCCTGCATCCGCCATCAGTTTCGCAACATTGGCCACCCGTCGAATATTTTCCACGCGGTCGGCATCGGTAAAGCCAAGATCACGGTTCAGACCATGGCGGACATTGTCGCCATCTAGAAGGTAGGTATGTTTGCCTAGGGAGAAGAGGCGCTTTTGGAGTGCATTGGCTTTCGTGGATTTGCCCGATCCAGACAATCCAGTGAACCATAGCACGGCTGGCTTTTGCATCTTTTGTTCTGCGTGGGCTTCGCGGTCAACATCCAGGGCTTGCCAGTGAATATTGGCGGCGCGTCTGAGGGCGAAGTCTATCAGTCCCATGCCGACCGTGTCGTTGGTCATGCGATCTATTAGGACGAACCCACCCATTTCACGCACTGCTTCATAAGGGTCAAAAGCTATCGGCTGGTTGAGGGACAATGTGCACACGCCGATTTCGTTAAGCTCCAGCGTTTTGGCGGGGCGCTCCTCTAATGTGTTTACGTCGATGCTGTATTTTGGGGCATTGATTGTGGCTGTAACCGTTTTGGCACCAATCTTCATGAGATAGCGCCGTCCAGGCAGCATAGCATTGTCCGACATCCAGAGGATCCGAGCCTGGAATTGATCGGAAACCTCCGCAGGTGAGTCGGCTGCCACAAGCACATCACCGCGGGAGCTATCGATCTCGCTGGAAAGCGTAATGGTTACAGATTGGCCCGGGACAGCAAGATCCAGGTCCCCTGAATATGTCACAATCCGCTCAACGGTCGCGACCTTTGCGCTCGGCAAGGTTTTGATCTGGTCGCCCGGTTTCACTGTGCCGGCAACGATCTGACCCGAGAAGCCGCGAAAATCGAGGTTTGGGCGATTGACCCATTGAACAGGCATGCGGAAGGCAGCGTTCGCGCGGCGGTCACCAACGGACACAGTCTCTAGATGCTCAATAAGACTTTGCCCTTTGTACCAGTCCGTATTGCCGAGTGGACCAGTGATATTGTCCCCAGCAAGTGCGGAAAGGGGAATTGCGGTGATCTCAATATCCGGGCTCAAACTCGCGGCAAAGTCTTGGAAGTCTGCAACAATTTCCTTGAAGCGGTCTTCGCTATAATCGACCAAGTCCATCTTGTTAACTGCCAGGACAAGCTGCCGAATTCCAAGCGATGAAACGATGAAGGCATGCCGGCGGGTCTGGGTCAGGACGCCTTGCCGGGCATCTATTAAAAGGCATGCAAGGTCAGCTGTAGAGGCACCCGTAGCCATATTGCGTGTGTACTGCTCATGGCCCGGTGTATCGGCGACGATAAATTTTCGTTTCTCTGTCGAGAAAAACCGATATGCGACATCGATTGTAATGCCTTGTTCCCGCTCGGCCGCTAGCCCATCTACCAAAAGGGCGAAATCGATATTGTCGCCCTGGGTGCCAGACCGTTTTGAATCTCGCTCCAGCGCCTCCAGCTGGTCTTCTAGGATCATCTTGGAATCGTAAAGCAATCGACCAATTAAGGTAGACTTGCCATCATCCACCGATCCACAGGTGATGAAACGGAGAAGGGATTTTTGTTCGTGGGCTTCCAGATAAGCGCCGATATCCTTGGCGATCAGGTCATCTATATGGGCCATCAAAAGTACCCCTCTTGCTTTTTCTTTTCCATCGAAGCGGCTTGGTCACGATCAATCACGCGGCCCTGGCGCTCGGAGGAGGTTGTCAAAAGCATCTCCTGGATGATGTCTTCTAACGTATCAGCAGTGCTTTCTACTGCCCCGGTTAGCGGATAGCAGCCGAGTGTGCGAAACCGGACGGACTTAACCACAGCCTGGTCCCGAAGCTCTTTGGGCATTCGGTCATCATCGACCATGATTTGTGCCCCATCCCATTCAACCACCGGCCTCGGCGCGGCAAAGTAAAGCGGTACGAGCTCAATTTTCTCACGTCTGATATATTGCCAGATATCAAGTTCAGTCCAATTCGATAGCGGAAACACACGAATGCTTTCACCCTTGCGGATGCGCGCATTGTAAACATTCCATAGTTCCGGGCGCTGGGCTTTCGGATCCCAGCGATGTTCTGCTGTTCTGAACGAAAAGATACGTTCTTTCGCGCGCGATTTTTCTTCATCACGCCTGGCACCACCAAATGCCGCATCGAACTTATGCAGATCGAGTGCTTGTTTCAGCGCTTGCGTCTTCATTATGTCGGTGTGGACTGCTGATCCATGGGAGAAGGGGCCAACACCATCCGCAACGCCGTCCTGATTGGTATGGACGATTAATTCCATACCAAGCTTCTCAGCGATGGCGTCTCGAAACGTGATCATCTCCTTGAACTTCCATGTCGTATCGACATGCATAAGGGGGAAAGGCGGCTTTGATGGATAAAACGCTTTAATGGCAAGGTGAAGCATCACCGCGCTGTCTTTCCCAATTGAGTA
>JBCBAO010000262.1:0-3868 GCA_038532405.1 Pseudomonadota bacterium
TGCACGTTCTCTGCAGGTGCCTATGGCCGTTACGCCTCGGAATGGAGATCTGGTGCGTCTGGCACCTGCAGAGAACGTGCATACTCGGCATGTTCAAGCGTGTGGCGGCGCTCACCATGCACCGGGACAGCCACCTGCGGCTTTATCCATTGATACATCCGCCGCAGCTCGTCGCGGCAGGGATGGCCGGAAACATGGATCGGCTCGGCAAGCATTTTCGGCGTAATCAGGCGGATGCCCTTGTCGGCCAACTGATTTTGCATTTGCGAAATACCGGCTTCGTTTCCGGGAATTGTGCGCGAAGAAAAGATAACCGTATCACCATTACCAAGCGTCACATGGCGATGCTCACCCCGGGCAATCCGACCAAGGGCCGCACGCGGCTCTCCCTGGCTCCCTGTGCAGAGATAGAGGATATTCTCCGGCGGAATATAGCCCGCTTCTTCTTCGTCGACAAAATCATCAAGGCCGGACAGTAAGCCGGCGACCTTCGCGGCCTGCGTCACTTTGTGCATTGAGCGCCCGACGAGGCAAACGCTCCGACCCGCTGCCTTAGCCGCCAAAAGCACACTTTCGACCCGAGCGACATTCGACGCAAATGTTGTGACAGCCACCCGCCCCGTTTGTTCGGCGATCAGCTCTGACAACGCCAAGCGAACCGAGCCCTCAGACCCGGCCTCGCCTTCTTCAAACACATTCGTCGAATCGCAGATCATCGCCAATACGCCATCCTGCCCCAACGCCTCCAGGGTCTCAATTGCGATATCTTCGCCTACCTTCGGATCAGGGTCGATTTTCCAGTCGCCGGTATGAAAAAGCGTTCCGAGCGGCGTTCGAATGGCCAATCCGTTCATTTCCGGAATGGAGTGGGTCAGCGGAATATACTGCACGGTGAAAGGCCCAACTTCAATTTCAGCTCTTAGGGGTATGGTCTTCAAATGATCTGGGTCGACGTCACGTTCGATCAATTTGATACGTGCAAGCTCGGCCGTAAAAGGCGTCGCATAGATCGGTGCTTTCAGCCGCGGCCACAATAGCCCTGCCGCTCCAATATGGTCCTCATGGGCATGGGTCAGAAAAATCGCTTCAACCGTCTCGCTTTCGAGAAAAGTTGGGTCGGCGCAGATGATATCAATGCCGGGTGTCTCAAGATTGCCGAAGGTAACGCCAACATCTGCAACAATCCAACGACGATTGTCCGGGGGGCCATAACCATAGGCATTGAGGTTCATGCCAATTTCTTCGCAACCGCCAAGCGGCAGGAAAACGAGTTCCGAAGTATCCGATCTGCTCACGCTCTACCCCGCATTGCGTGAGTGGATCTCCAGGAGCCCCCTCAAGGTAATATCGGCGTCAAATACATCGATCTCACGGCTGTCATCCATGAAAAGCGAAGCAATGCCACCCGTGCCAACAACGGTCATGGGTGCACCATATTCCGCTTTGATCCGGCGGATGAGGCCATCAATCAGCTCGACGTAAGCCAAGAAAATACCCGACTGCATGGACGATACCGTGTCCTGGCCAATAACCTGCGGCGGACGCTGAATGGCAATGCGTGGCAGGCTTGCGGCAGCATCGTGGAGCGCCTTTAGAGAAAGATTGATGCCGGGCGATATAATGCCCCCCTCAAAGCCCCCATCGGCACCGATCACGTCAAATGTTGTCGCCGTTCCGCTGTCGACCACAATCAGCGCGCCAGGATACGCCACGTGGGCTCCGATCGCATTAACCAACCGGTCCGCTCCGGCTTGCTCAGGGGTCTTGATCCTCACAGGAACACCCAGCTCGACATCGGCGTCACCAATAAACATTGGCTCTAATTCCAGGTAACGCCGACCGAAGTTCCGGAAGTTAAACTTAGCCTGCGGCACAACCGAGGAGATGATACAGCCATCAATATCATCAAAATCGATCCCATTCAGGGCACAAAGCTCGCTCATCCAGACAGCATGATCATCGGCGGTCTTGGTCGAATCCGTTGCGCTACGCCATTGTGCAACCCAGCCTTCACCATCGTGCAAACCGAACACGGCATTTGTATTGCCCACATCAATCGCCAGCAGCATGTTACGCGCTCACATCCCGAATAAGTTCAACATCTCCGGCTCTTATGGTCTTCATCGAGCCATCGGGCAATTGCAATAACAGCGCACCATCGGCACCTAGATCTGTAAATATTCCCTCGATCGGGCCATTTTCAGCGGTAACGCGAACGGCTTTGCCGATCCCTTCAGCACGCTCAAGCCAGGCAGTCCTTATGGTTTCAAAGCCATCGAGCGCCTCAGCCAAGCGGACAGCGAAAGCCTCCTCCAGAGCTGTAAATGCTCCGTCTGGCGTGACAAGCCCATCCCCCCTCAAATCGGCGAGGGACGTTCCAGCCTGGCCAAGATCTTCGGGTACGAATTGAACATTAAGGCCAAGACCAACCGCGATCCATCGCCCGGCTGGCGTTTCTCCGGATTCCACCAGAATTCCAGATATTTTCGCACCATCGCACCGAACATCATTTGGCCATTTCAGACGACAATTGGCCTGCGGTGCGAGTGCGTAGACCACGTCAGACATCGCAAGTGCCGCCGCAAAAGGAAGCCGCAGCGACATTGCTACGGGATGCGTCCAGGCCATAAGAGCAGTTGCGTAAAGATTGCCAACGGGCGACTTCCAGACCCGCCCCAATCGGCCGCGGCCGCGTGTCTGCTCTCGGGCAACAATCCACTGGTCACGAAAGCCAGCTGAGGCCATTGCACGCCGCTTGGCTTCCTCATTTGTGCTATCGACGGAGGCAAGCCAATGAACTGGCCAGGACGCACTCACGGCAGCAAGCTCGATGCTGCAATATCAGTAATCGCGTCCAGCCGCCCGATAAATACGGTCAACACAAGAGAGGCAAGCGCCGAAAACCCAACCACCAGCCGAACCGACAGATCAACGGGCTCAAACGCACTTTTGGGGTCGTTTACCCACATGACCACAACCAGACGCAAATAATATCCGAGTGAAATAACAGATGAGACGATAAGCAAGATAACAAGGGAGAGCATATCGCCTTGCAATCCAGCTGTAATCACCTCCAGCTTGCCCCAAAATCCGGCGAGCGGCGGAATACCAGCGACTGAAAAAATGATAATGGTCAAGGCGAGGGCGAGACTTGGGTTTGTACGGATTAATCCCGACAGCTCATCAACATTCTCGACCATGCCACCACTGCGCCGCATGGCGAGCACACCGGCAAAGAGCCCGATGGATGCAATTGTATAAAGGGTCATGAAAAGCAGCAGCGGGGAGCCACCAAGTTCAGCGCCCACCGCTATGGGGATCAAGGCATACCCAATATTGGCAATGGAGGAATAGGCCAGCAATCGTTTGATATTGTTCTGTGTCAGGGCCCCAAATGCCCCGACCAGCATGGACGCGCCGGCAATGATCGCCACAATCATCTGCCACTGATCGAAAATACTCCCAAACGCCGAGAACAAGATGGTCGCAAACATGACCATGGATGCCATTTTGGGGGCCGTTGCGAAGAAGGCGACCACGGGCGTTGGTGCGCCCTCATATACATCTGGTGTCCAGACATGCATGGGCGCAGCAGAGACTTTGAAGGCAAGGCCTGAAATCATCAGGACCATACCAAACATCAAGCCGAGGGAGAGATCAGCAGATCCAGCGACCCTGGCAATCTCCAGATAATCGGTCGAGCCGGTCAATCCATACACCAGCGATCCGCCGTAAAGCAAAAGGCCAGAGGCAAGCGCCCCCAACACAAAATATTTCAGCCCAGCCTCAGCCGAGCGCGCACTGTCCCGGTGGAAGGCAGCCAACACATAAGACGACAGGCTAAGGGTTTCGATACCCATATAGAGGG
>JBCBAO010000263.1:0-3860 GCA_038532405.1 Pseudomonadota bacterium
TCTCTGCCGGCGTTTGGGCCCATCCCGATGGGCCGGTGGCATCGGTCGGCATATTCCAGAGCCTACTCGACACGTGTCGGGCCACCACATAACGCGCTGCCCTGGGCCTTTTTCAGGAAACTGGTGCAGCGCCTGTGGTCCTCGCGGCTTTCATCTCAGCCAGATCGTCGCTGATCTTAAAGAGAAGAAGCGACATTTCACAGGTAAACCGCCAGAAAATCACGCCGACCAGCCCGATCAATGGCATGATAATCACCCCGCCAAGCGCAGCGAGCGGCGCACTTCCGATAGATCCAAGCGAACCGAGCATAGACAAAACCGTTCCAACGGCAATGAAAGCAAGGCCGATAAAGTAGACCACTTTGATCAGCGTCGTTCCGATCATTTTATCAAAGCTGAGAAATTGTCCTGCGATATCACCCATTGGGCTCCCCTCGTCTTACCTGAATTGAGTATCAGGATGACCCAGGGCCGTTTATTTGTCGATAGCGCTGGCCCTGGCGCGCTTGACCCGCCCGGCTGGCACGGCTACGCCGCGTGCAACGAAATCAAAGGACATCAGAGATGGCCAAAATCAATGGCAATGAGATCAAGCCTGGCAATGTGATCGAGCATCAAGGCAGCGTCTGGCGCGCCATGAAGACCAATTCGGTAAAGCCTGGAAAAGGCGGGGCATTCAATCAGGTTGAGCTGCGCAACCTGATCAATGGATCAAAGCTAAACGAACGATTCCGCGCGTCAGAAACCGTTGAAAAAGTTCGCCTGGAGCAAAAAGACTATCAGTTTCTCTTTGGCGACGATGACAGCTTCACGTTCATGGATACCGAAAACTTCGAACAGATAGAATTACAACGTGATTTTGTCGGCGATGCCGGTGCGTATCTGCAGGACGGTATGATGGTGCAGATTGAGTTTTATGAGGAAACACCCCTCGGCGTTGCCGTTCCGGAACAGGTTGTCCTGGAGGTCCTGGAAACCGAGCCCGTCGTCAAAGGCCAGACCTCTGCAAACAGCTTCAAGCCGGCTCAATGTACGGGCGGCCTGCGGATTATGGTGCCACCGTTTGTGAATGCTGGCGAGAAAATCGTCGTGCAAACCTCGGACAGCACATATCTCAAGCGGTCCGACTAGGGGCGGCAATACCAAATGTCCCGTCCCTCCCCCGTTGGATCGGTTATGATAAAGGCCGCACGCGCGGCTGGTGCCTCATTGTCGCGAGATTTTTCGGAGGTCGAGCATCTCCAGATCTCAAAAAAGGGGCCCGGAGATTTTGTCTCCAATGCCGATCATCGGGCCGAAGAAATTATCTTTGAACAATTGAAGAAAGCTCGGCCCGGCTATGGGTTTGTGATGGAAGAAAGCGGGGTTGTTGAAGGGACGGACAAAACAAATCGGTTCATCGTGGACCCGCTTGATGGCACACTTAACTTTCTGCATGGCCAGCCCCACTATGCGGTTTCGATTGGTCTGGAACGCGAAGGCAAATTGTTTGCCGGGGTTGTCTATGATGTTGCCAAGAATGAGATCTTTTGGGCCGAAACGGGTCGTGGAGCTTGGCTGGAAAATCGCAAACTAAGGGTTGCTGCGCGGACAAACCTCAGTGAAGCCGTTGTGGCTACGGGCACGCCGTGGATCGGCAAGGGTGAGGCGGCCCACCGCACATTCTGGGGCGAACTCGCTGCGTTGACACCGGTTGTTGCCGGCATTCGCCGGTATGGATCGGCGGCGCTCGACCTTGCTTATGTTGCTGCAGGCAGATTCGATGGGTTCTGGGAGCGCGGCTTGAATGCCTGGGATATTGCGGCCGGCATTGTCCTGGTGCGCGAGGCCGGCGGCATTGTCGAAGATATCGACGGAGGGGACTTGCTTGTGACCGGCAACATCATGGCCGCGAATGAAGCCCTCCATGGCCCGCTAAAAAAGCATGTGCGCAAGGGGCACGCGTTCGATACGTAAACGCCATCAGATCGAAGAGCTGCTTAGACGGCAATAAAAGCATTACGGGCCTTAGCCCTTCGTGACGCCTGCCGCTTTTAGAACTTTAAAGGCACGAATAACACGGGCGAGCTTTTCTTCCGAGGAGCGGTCACCGGCATTGGAATCCGGATGGAATTGGCGAACATATTCGGCATATCGTGCTCTTATCTCAGCGGGGGTCGATGTTTCCGGCAGGTC
Source organism: Pseudomonadota bacterium (assembly GCA_038532405.1). Classification (GTDB taxonomy): domain Bacteria; phylum Pseudomonadota; class Alphaproteobacteria; order Caulobacterales; family Hyphomonadaceae; genus CALLCD01. Next base: position 2,176 of record JBCBAO010000263.1, read on the forward strand.
AAGCTCGTTTAGCGCACGCACTTCCAAGCGGGTTCGTCCACGCTTCTGCTGGCGCGCCGCGCTGGTAACGCCATCTTCAAACAACTCGCGGCCACGCCAATGCTTTGGATCCTGGACTTTTGCGGCCCCTTTGCCCATCGGACCCGTGCCAAATTTCCAAGTCTGCTTGTGACCATGGCGGGCGGCTTCGTTGAACTCCTTAACTTCATCCTCGGTCATGCCGTCAAAGAAGTTCCATTTCTTATTGTATTCTGCAGCATGGCGTTGGCAAAACATATGGAAGCCACCCCCGTGCTTCGGAGACTTGTAATCGCCTGCCAGATCGCAGCCTTTGTGTTCGCAGACAGTATTTTCCTTTGCGCGCGCCTTCGACGTTTCATCCGCCGGCGGCTTGACACGCATGTCTTTGAACTTCACCCGATATGAAAATGCATCGCTCATGTTGGCGGAACATGGGTCAGAACCCTTAACGAGGCAAGAATTGACAGCAAGAGAAATACGAATTCGTGCAATATTAAAGCAGCAGTTCGCGCCATCTGAACTAGAGGTTGTCGATGATAGCGCCCGCCATGCCGGACATGCCGGCGCAGCGCCTGGCGGTCAAACGCATTTCAATGTCCGCATCGTATCTGCAAAATTCGTCGGCATGAGCCGGGTAGCCCAGCAAAGGGCCGTTAACGCGGCGCTCGCTGAAGAGTTTGAAACCGGGTTGCATGCCCTTTCCATCAAAACTGCCATACCGGCGACCTAGAGCCGCTTCTCCATTGCAAACCGCGGTAGCCACACCTGACCGATGGAAATTGTTTCGGGGCGGATGACCTGAAACCCCATAGCCGCAAATGCAGGACGCGCATGGAGGCTCGCATGGGTGTGGAGGCGCGGCAGCCAATTGAGACGCGCTTCCATTTCAACACGGCTCAGCAGCGCCCGAAACAAACCAGCGCCCCGATAGCGCGGCAGAATATAAGCAAAATCAACATACCCCCCATTGGCGAGGGTCAAAAAACCCATGAGATCGTTTTCTTCGGTCTCCCCCAAAAAGACAGACTGCCCGTTTAGCCGTTGAGCCATCTCATCGGCGGTCTTTTGCGCAGGTGACCACGCCCTCCTCTGTTCCATCGTGTAAGCCGTCGCGCCCTGGTGGATTGCGAGGTGGTGAACACGGGCAAGTGCCTCGAAATCCCCGGAGGTGGCTTTGCGGATATTGATTTTCGCGTTCATCACAGGCACCCCATCGCTCAAAGTGAAAACAACCCAATAAGGACGATATGTATGACAAGCTCGATAGCCGCGCGCCCGAGACGGTCTTGCCTTTATATGCCAGGCGATAAGGCACGTGTTCTGGAAAAAGGAAAATCGCTGCCCGCGGATGTAATCATCTTCGACCTGGAAGACGCCGTCGCACCGGAAGCGAAGGCCACCGCCCGCGCCGCAGTGGCAGAGGCCGTTACATCGCGAGGGTATGGGCATCGCGAGACAGTGATCCGCATCAATGGCCTCGATACCGAGTGGGGCCTTGATGACTTGCAGGCCGCCGTCGCAGCAGGCCCAGATGCGATCCTCGCGCCAAAGGTGATCGGTGGCGATGACATCGACCGCCTGAACGATGCGATGGATCGCGCGGGCGCACCGAAGACAATGGGTCTTTGGGTAAGAATCGCTTTTGGCATTTCGATCATTACCCA
>JBCBAO010000264.1:0-3859 GCA_038532405.1 Pseudomonadota bacterium
GTGCGATTGCGGACAGTCGGGCTTTGGATATCCGCAGTGCATTTCGAACACTGCAGGCTCGAACACTTGCATTTTACAAAGCCAACCCCGTGACGACCGAGATCTGGCCAGGCACCCATGCCGACCATACACTACGTGCAGTCAACAACACCGACAATCAGGCAAATATTGCGCGGATTGCTGAGCTTATCTATGTGTTCAAGCCAGACGCGGATCCCGATCTTGTGCGAAAGACGGCAATGCTGGTTCTTATTACAACGGCACCTGTGATCCGGTATTGCGTGACGCTGCCGGATAACCTAACGGAAGGCATCCTCGACCTGCATCTTGATCAGGTCGTTTTTACGCTGTCATCAATTTAGATTATTGGCGGTCCGAGGAGGATTCGAACCCCCGACCCCTTGATTCGTAGTCAAGTACTCTATCCAGCTGAGCTATCGGACCTTGCCAATGGACGGCGAGGTGTAACGCCAGCTTGGGCGAAGCGCAAGCCATCTTTGCCGTCCTCCGTTTTGGTGGCCGCATAGATTACAAATTTGTTGTTCAACAGTCTGGCGCTGGACAATCGACGGTAGGCAGGCGCATATACGCCAAAGAGGTGCGTGGGAACAACTCTGAGGGACAACAGAAATGTTAGACGAACTCGCATGTAGGATTTGCCTGCCGGCAGCCCACCTCGAAGCCTATCAATCCGCCGTTCGCGCCGGTGATATGGCGGCGTTGAAGTCGGTTTTGCTCGCCGTTTGTAACGATGAAGACCGCGCCATGATCGAGCATCTAATGCCGCCGGAGCTTGTTGGCCCGGCTGGTCTCGACGTTTAAGACAATCCGGCCAGGTAAACGCCTCGCGCAATCGCCCGCGCTAGGCAGGAAGCGCCCAACTCTCCGATACGAGCAATGCTGAGATTTTCCGGTGGCGGCAGGTCGACCTGACCAGTCGAGAGTGCAAAGATCACATCACCATCAAATGGTGCAAATACCGGCCGGATTGCACGCGAGAATCCGGATAAGGCCATTTGAGCCACGCGTTTTGTCTGGTTTGCGGTCAGTTTTGCATCCGTTGCCACGCAGGCAATTGTTGTGTTTTGCATCATGGCCGGATTTGCTTTCGCAGCTCCCCAGTCTTCAGCGTCGAGCGAAAAGTCACTCGGCGGGTGTATGTTCCCAAACTCGCCATCGATTTCAAATGGCCACGCCCAGTAAGCATCAGTCCCAGGCATTGTAACAGATCCAAAGCAATTTACCGCGGCAAGGGCACCAATGGTAATCTCATCCTTTGTGCGAATGCTCGCAGATCCAAGCCCCCCTTTTTTTGAACCCGCCAGCGCGCCGAACCCTGCGCCCGCAGAGCCGAGCTGAAAGTCTTTCTGTGCGCCGTCAAATGCTTGCCGGCCCAGGTCAGCATAGGGCGCATTATCGCCCCAGTCTTTGTTCCCACCATTCGCCAAATCATAGAGGATCGCGGCGGGCACAATCGGCGTGGACGGGATGCCTGGCATCTGGCTGAGGGCGAAGCCGCGTCCTGCCTCCTTCAGCCCCGCAGCAACGCCATCTGCAGCGCCGAGGCCGAATGCGCTGCCACCGGACAGGCAAATGGCATCTACAACGCCGTCAACCAGCATGCCCCCGGCCAGCAAATCCGTTTCTCGGGTGCCGGGACCGCCGCCAGCGACTGCGACAGCGGCGACGGCGGGTATGTCGGCCACCACAACGGTGGTGCCGGTTAGAACGGATGTATCCTCGGCGTTGCCGACGTTTAGACCGGCGACATCCGTGATTAGGTTTCGTGTGCCCGGAACAGCCATGTATTAAGTCTTTCGCTTTGTCCTGGTCCTTCTTATGGTGCACAGGCCATCACGCCAAGTCGGAGTTCGATCTCATGAAAACCCTTGTTTCTATTTTAGCACTTGGCTGGTGCGCAGCTTGTTCTGGAACCGCTCCGGCCCCCGACATCGTTGAACCATTAGAGGTTGCCGAGGCCGATAATGCTTGGACCAAAGGTGCCATGGTGGCGGCGGCAGATCCGCGTGCCGTGGAAGCAGGCCTGGATATCCTAAGGGCCGGTGGCCATGCGGTCGATGCCGCCATTGCTGTCCATTCTGTTTTGGGATTGGTCGAGCCACAGAGCTCAGGCCTGGGCGGGGGCGCGTTCATGGTCGTGTATGAGAGAGAGACAGGCATGACGACCGTGTTCGATGGCCGCGAAACCGCGCCGGCCGCGGTTGGGCCGGACTTGTTTCTCGATGAAACAGGGGAGGTCATGGGGTTTGTCGAGGCCTGGCAATCCGGCCGGTCGGTTGGTGTTCCTGGGCAGGTGGCGCTTTACAAGGCTGCCCACGAAACCTTTGGTGAAGCAAGTTGGGAGAGCCTGTTCTCCGCTGGTATAGATCTTGCCGAAGCAGGTTTCGTGGTTTCACCAAGGCTTGCCGGCCTTTTGGGCAATGAGCGCTTACGGGCCGCTCTTCGCCTCGATGAAAATCCTGGTGCCGCTGAATACTTTTATCCAGGCGGTGAGCCGCTGGCTGAAGGAGCGGTGCGTGACAACCCGGCCTACGGTCAGACCCTTAGGGCAATTGCCACAGGTGGACCGTCGGCTTTCTATACTGGGGATATTGCAGAGGCAATCATTGCAAGCGCCAATGCAGAACCAAATGGTGGCAGTCTCACACTCGATGATTTGGCGGGCTACACCGTCAAAGAGCGCCCGCCCTTATGCGGCGGGTTTCGCGCTTATCGGATCTGTTCAGCTCCGCCGCCATCTTCAGGCGGCGTTGCCCAGAATATGATCATGGGGCTTTACGACCGATTGGTGCCCAGAAACGAGGAAGGGCCTGACGAGGAGGATTATCTGATTGCGTTTGTCGAGGCGCAGCGCCTGGCTTATGCGGATCGGGACCACTATGTCGCCGACGCCGATTTTGTTGCGGTGCCAGCAGAGGATCTTATCAACCCGCGTTATCTTGCCGCTCGTGCCGGCGAGGGAGTCGATCCGGCAGCGACCCCTATTCCTGGAGATCCTGGCGAAGTCCTTGGGCGCGGATCGATCATCGACATGTGGGGGCGCGACACAACAGAAGATGCTCCCGGCACAACGCATATTTCGATCATCGATCAGAATGGAAATGCCGTTTCAATGACGGCAACGGTTGAGGCTGCCTTTGGATCGTCGCGCTGGGCGGCCGGATTTCTCCTCAACAATGAGCTAACCGATTTTGCGCGCCAGCCGGAGATCGGTGGTAAGCCTGTCGCCAATGCGCCTGCAGCGGGTAAGCGGCCGCGCTCGTCCATGTCGCCGACAATCGTTTTCGATGAAAACGACGATCTGTTTATGGTTACGGGTTCGCCGGGCGGCAATTCGATTATTGCCTATACCGCCAAGACACTTGTTGGCGTTCTTGATTGGGGCAAGACAGCCCAGGAAGCGGCCAATTTGCCAAATGTCATTGCCCGTGGGCAGACCGTTGGCGTTGAGGTCAGCGCAGATGGCGGAGAGGCCGTTGCTGAAACGCTTATGGCGCGTGGGTATCAGGTTCGCGAGGGGCGCGGTGAGAATTCGGGGCTCCACCTCATCGTTGTCCGTCCGTCCGGATTGGAGGGGGGTGCCGATCCACGGCGGGAAGGCATTGCCCTAGGCATTGATTAGGGCCTCTGCGGGGCTAGCCTTCAACACGCTTTGGCAGCACGATGTGGAACTCGGTCCCATCTGGTCCAGTATCATGGAGCAGAATATCGCCGCCCATCACGCGTGCCAGGTCCCTTGCAATCGTCAGCCCTAGGCCAGTGCCGCCTTTGCTGGTGCTTCCGGTAAAAGCCTTGAAGAGATTGGTTCTCGCCTTTTCCGGTAATCCGGGCCCATTGT
>JBCBAO010000265.1:0-3854 GCA_038532405.1 Pseudomonadota bacterium
AGAGATTGGCAAATACCAGTCCTCACAGCCTTGTCCCTCCTGCAAAGGCAAACGGCTAAAGCCTGAGGCTCTGGCTGTGAAGATTGGTGGCCTCGACATCTCCGACAGCGCACAGTTTTCGATCCGCGAAGCCGGCACCTGGTTCTCCGGTGTGCCTGAACACCTCGATCGACAGAAGAATGAGATTGCGGGCCGCATATTAAAGGAGATCAATGACCGACTGAAATTCCTGAACGATGTTGGCCTTGAATACCTCACCCTTAGCCGGGCCTCCGGCACCCTTTCGGGCGGCGAGAGCCAGCGTATTCGCCTCGCTTCGCAAATCGGCTCGGGGCTGACAGGGGTTCTCTATGTTCTTGATGAGCCAAGCATCGGCCTGCATCAGCGGGATAATGAGCGCCTCTTGGGAACGCTGAAACGCCTGCGCGACCTTGGAAATTCAGTCATCGTGGTGGAACATGATGAGGATGCGATTCTCCAGGCGGACCATGTCATAGATATGGGCCCTGCAGCGGGCATACATGGCGGCGAAATCGTTGCCGACGGCACCTCGGAAGATGTCATCGCACACCCCAAAAGCCTTACCGCAGCTTACCTCAACGGTACCGAAGAAATCGCGATTCCTGAGAAACGACGACTTTGGAAAAAGTCGAAATCGATCACACTCAAAGGCGCGCGCGGCAACAATCTTCAAAACGTTTCAGCCACCATCCCGCTCGGTGTGTTCACATGTGTGACAGGGGTCTCCGGTGGAGGAAAATCGACCCTCATTATCGAAACGCTCTACAAAGCCCTCGCCCGTCGCCTGAACCGGGCCACAACACCTCCTGCCCCCTATGACAGTCTTGACGGGCTCGAACACCTCGACAAGGTCATTGATATTGATCAAAGCCCTATCGGGCGGACGCCCCGCTCAAATCCCGCGACCTATACGGGAGCGTTTGGTCCTATTCGCGATTGGTTTGCTGGGCTGCCGGAGTCCAAGACCCGCGGATACAAGCCCGGACGCTTCTCCTTCAATGTCAAAGGGGGGCGGTGCGAAGCCTGCCAGGGCGATGGTGTTATCAAGATCGAAATGCACTTTCTCCCCGACGTTTATGTGACCTGCGAACAATGTGATGGCAAACGCTATAATCGAGAAACACTGGAGGTTCTCTACAAGGGAAAGTCCATTGCCGATGTCCTCGATATGACAGTGGATGAAGCAGAAAAATTCTTCTCCGCTGTACCAAGTATCAAAAGCAAGATGGAAACGCTCAACCGGGTGGGCCTGTCCTACGTGAAGGTTGGGCAACAGGCTACAACCCTGTCCGGCGGCGAAGCCCAGCGCGTAAAGCTTGCCAAAGAGCTGTCTAAGCGCGCCACGGGCCGAACCCTTTATATCCTCGATGAGCCGACGACCGGGCTACATTTCCACGATGTCCGCAAGCTCCTGGACGTGCTGCAGGAACTGGTCGACGCAGGAAATACGGTTCTGGTCATTGAGCATAATCTGGATGTCATAAAGACAGCCGATTGGATCCTCGACCTCGGGCCGGAGGGCGGCGATGGCGGCGGACAAATTGTGGTGGCTGGCACCCCAGAGGATGTTGCAAACTCGAAGGAGAGTTGGACCGGGAAACACCTCCAGGAAGCGTTTCGGCGGCAGGATGAACGCCGCGCAATGGCGCGTAACGCATTAAAGGCAGCCAAACCTAAGCCCAAGGCAAAACCGAAAACCACTGCCCCGAAAAAGCCGGCACGAAAACGGTCAAAGGCGAAGACACCCGGTTAGGCGATGGGCAATCCCCAATTGGGGTGATCAGCTGAAAGCCTCGGCAGGATCCACTCGCCCGCCATGTTCTGGATCAGTGCGTGCTGCGAGGGCGGCTGGACCACCCCAAATCACGCCGAAAATCGCAGATGCCATAAAGCCCACAAAATAAATGAAGCCCAGCGTGCCAATCAGCAAAGGGTCTGCAAAGGCTTCGGACGCATCCCGTGAGGCGAGATCGGCATCAAGCAATGCCATGCCGCTCAATGCTGCAATTCCAATAACAATCGAGAAAACGATATAAGCCCCGAGCGCGGCAGCTATAATGGCAATATACGATCCGAAGAGCCCCCAAAACCGCCCGCGCGTCACCCGCCAAGATGACGTTATCTGGATTTTCCTGTCCCGTATTGTTAATGCCGAAGCTGCCGAAAACCGGACGGCAAAATAAATCGGCACCAAAAAGGTTATTGCGCCAATCAGAACGGCAATAACTTGTAGTCCGCCGCCGTCGGTACCCAGTTCCGTAGAGATCGCTCCAAGCACGCCGATAATCAGGCTCGGACCAAATATCGCAAGAAAGAAAAACATAAGCCAAAACAAGCCGACCACGATCAGGCGCAACTCATCTCCGCCAAATCGCAGCTTGAAGCCGTCACCTCGCATATAGCGCCTTTGAAATGAGGCTTCAAAAATGGCCCAAGTCGCGAACCCAAGCGGCATTAGGAGGCCATAAACGCCAAAGATGGGAGCCCAGTTTTCCGCCCAAAAATCCAGATTCTCGTCCGGGTCTTCGCCAAGCGTCAACATTTCCAGATACAAACCGCCCATCAGGAAGATGGATAATCCGAGGGTTATCATGGAAAACAGAGCATAGCTGAGCGCTTGCTTCCACAAAAAGCCGGGCGGAGCGTCCGCGCGCGCAAAGTGCATAAATGCATTGCCAAGACTGAACTCTAACATGTCGCGAGCCCTCCTCTTCCCCTCAAAAGGTTATCCGAAGGCATTTTCAACGTCCACTGCGTATTCGGTGACGCTTCCATGAACATGAAGCGCAAAGGCGTGGCTGATCAAAAAGGCGGGGAAAGCCACAATCCAGTAAACTGCTTGGGCGGAAAGGTCTGCTGTGAGCGTTGGTCCGCCGAAAAAGCTGTAAACACCAAGCGATCCGAGAGCTGCAAGGAGATAGGGAAGCGCAACCAGTAAGGTCCCGAGCGCAAGTATCTTCCAACCATTACCGCGTGTCTGATCCCAGGTCTGCAGCACACGCACGCGGTCAACCTCAATCGTTTTCACACCGAAGAGCACAAGCCTTGCCGCGATCCAGCCTATCCCAAGAACGGCGGCGATGATCAGTAGAACAAGTATCACGCCACCGGCGCTCGTCGCGAGTTCCCCAGCAGCCCGCGCAAACTCTGCCGGATCGGTTTCAGCCTTCTCTGGATCAAAATCGACCGTCGCAAGCAGAATGCCCGAAAAGATGACCAGGAAGAGACCGATGATAAAAATGACCATGGAAAACAAAAACAAGATTAGGCTCGTGGCCAGTCCAAGCCGAATGGACCCGCTGAACAGATTTGCGTCATCGGTCCGCCCCAGTCCCAATTGATAGGTTCGGGCAGCAACAATCAGCCATAAAATAGTGCTGAGCACGTAAGGGGTCTGGGCAGCAAGTCCCTCCACCCCGAGCATAAGTACGCCCCCTCGAACCAATAAGGATATTGCAGCCAAAACGGCAAAATAAGGCGCGACTGGCAAAGCGAGTGCGCTCGCTCGGTTCAGAGTTCCTCTTACCGATGCGCCAAGGGCGATCCCTGTCCCCATGCATCCCATCCTTTCGCCTGCCTAAACATGCACCTAGTTTGCCTCCCCCTGCCAGCAAGGAGCCTTGACCTTCAGAAGCTGCACCGCCATTGCAACAGGATGACCAAGACACCCATTCATATCATCGGCGGCGGCATGGCAGGCTCCGAAGCGGCGTGGCAAATCGCCGAGGCGGGTATACCTGTCATTCTACATGAAATGCGAGGGGTAAAGGGAACAGATGCCCACAATACCGACGAGCTAGCGGAGCTTGTCTGCTCCAACTCGTTCCGCTCAG
>JBCBAO010000266.1:0-3851 GCA_038532405.1 Pseudomonadota bacterium
TTCGGGCCAGTACTGGCGAGAACGTTGAAGATACTCCGCCGTTCACGTTGATTTTGCGACGCTTTTGCCACAGCAAGGGCCGCGTCGAAAAATGCGTCGCCGCCATCTTGTACACCAACCACAATCCCGGTTGTCACAAAGGCCGGTGCCAAGGCCGATAGATCTGGAGCCTCTCCGCCTAGCCCCACATAGGCCTCAGCCTGCCGGAGGATTTCAGCGCGCAGGGCTGTGTCCTCGGCTTCATTGATAAGGGTGCGCTTGACGGTTTCCAGCAGCAGCGTTTCGCCCTGGTCAAGGTCATCGCGGCCGGTCAGATCTTCGTAAAGCGGCGCATAGGTCTCCCCGATCCAGGTCCTCATGGCGGACTCAGCCTCGCCATCGACCAGGCCAGCAAAGCGGGTGATCGGCCCAACGGGTATGCGCGCCGCATCCCATGAGCCGGTGGGCGTGGCCCTTAGCCCCGCCAGAAGCTTGTCCGCCGGCACCTTGCCAGCCCGGAAAGCGGCCACCAGGCTATCGGCGAAAATCATCTGCTCGCCGGCGGTTAAACCTTCAAATCCTTCGGTCAGCGCCGCCCAATTCGCATCGCTGGTATTAAAACGCCAATAGCCCTTACCTCCGGCGTTTGGCATCACCCAGTCCGGGCAGCCGCCAGCGACGGGAACATTTGTGGTTTCATCAGTCAGCAGCGCCGTAATGGTCTGGACCTCGCCATTGATGGAGGCCCGCATGGCAAATGGCACTTGCCAGGTTGCAGCTGGGTCTATCGTTGAGCCGAGGGGCGCATAGCGGGCCTGGGTCACCGCAACGCCGGGCGCGCCGTCGGCAGGGCAAGAGACGGCGACATCCAAAAACGGGATACCCGGTTGAAAAATGAAGGATTTGAAGCTCTCCACGACGCCCGGATTGCCAGAGCCTTCTGCGAGCGAGGCCATGAAGTCATTCACATCAGCCACACCGTCTTCGAACCGGCGCATATGCAGGCGCATTCCTTCTCGGAATGCATCTTCCCCGAGATAATTCTCAAACATGGAGAGCACATGCCCGCCCTTGGAATAGGTGATCCCGTCAAAGGCCGATAAGATGTCGCCATTCTCATTGATTGGATTTCGGATCTGGCGTGCGCTCGCCAAGCTGTCCGCCACCATAGCGCCTATGCCGCGCACCGTCGGCTGGCGATCAAACCCACCTTCCGGATCATAAGCATGCATCGTCTTATAGCTCATCCAGGTCGCGAAAGCTTCGTTCAGCCAGATATCGTCCCACCATTTCGGGGTGACGAGATTGCCAAACCATTGGTGTGCGAGTTCATGGGCATGGGTAGTTAGGATTGCCCGGCGGCGCGCAAGGGATGTGCGCTCATCGATGAGAAGCGCAGCTTCCCGATAAATGATGGCCCCGGCATTCTCCATCGCCCCATAGGCAAAGTCCGGCGCGGCAATCAGATCGAGCTTGGCATATGGATATGGGTAGTCGAAATATTCTTCCTGAATGCTGAGCAGGTCATAGGTGGAATCGGTGGCTTCACGCAGCTTCTCGCCTTTGCCCGCCGCTGCATAGGAGCGGAACGGCACCTCGCGATCACGGATCTCGTTTGGTTCAATCGCGTCGGCAATCAGCTCGTCATAGGGCCCCACCGCGAGCGCCACGAGGTAGGATTGGATCGGGCGGGTCGGCGCGAAATCATGCTGGACCCAGCCATCTTCGAGCGGGATCGCGGCGATCTCCGGGGCATTGGCAATCACTTTATTGCCTTCCGGCGCGGTCACGCTCAACGTCCAGGGTGTTTTGAAGCGTGGCTCGTCGAAGCTCGGAAATGCACGGCGGGCATCAATCGGCTCCATCTGGGTCGCCAGATAGTCTCGCCCTGCCTGGGACGCTTTATAAAGCCCGGCAAGGCCGAAATTATAGGGGGCAGCATATCGAACATGAAGCGTATGGGTTCCAGCCGGAACTTCACTGGCAAAAGTCAGTTTTGTAACGCCGCCTGGCGCAAGGCCCTGCTCCGCCTCCCCGCGCACATCGGCACCATCGGCCAGCTTGATCGTGACAGAGGTGATGTCCTGGCCCAGCGCGTGGAGAAAAATCTCGTCCTGAGCCGCATCAAGACGTACATCAATCTCAACATGCCCAGTAAAAGTCTCAGCCGTCGGATCTGTGCGTAGTTCCAAGCGATAAGCCACCGGTGTGACGCCATCGGGAAGTTGCCCAGCTGGCACCTCCCTCTTAGCGACGGATGACCCATCGGCGGTTTCAGCTGCCCCGGTGAAAACAGGCGCTGTGTCAGAAAGCGGAGCACTGTCCGTTGGCGCGCGAAACGTATCGCAAGCACCGATCAAAGCGAGGGCTGCAACGCCCGACAACGCATGTTTTGGATTGAGACGGGACATATCAACCTCCTCTTAGAATTTTCGTTGCGGACTCTTAACCATAGCTGCGGCAGAATAGAAGCAGACTGGCGTGTTTTGAGGTTGAACCAGCTGCAATTCAGGCTTCGGGACAGAGTTTGGGGGAAGACGATGAGACGGCTTTATCACTGGATGCTGGACCCCCATGGACGGACGGTTCGTCTTTCCCTCGCCGAGAAAAGCCTCACCACCGAGCTCATTTCATCGCCGCCTTGGAGCCCACATGCAGACGTCGCCAAACTCGCCGTCGGAGCCTCAGGTGTTGCTTTGGTCCACAGGGCAAATGACGCCCGATATACAGCAATCGGTGGGCAGGCAATCTGTGAGTATTTGGAAGAAGATGGCAAAGGTCCGCGCCTGTTGCCGCACATGGCCGAGGATCGGGCTGAGGCCAGGCGGATCTGGCGCTGGAGCGAAGATGGTTTCGCATCGGCGGTCTCCCATTTGCTGCGCGAACGGGTCGCCATGGCCAGGGCCCGCACCCATACGCCAGACTCAGCTGCCTTGAGAACAGGGTCCCATGCCCTGCGCGGACGATTGACCTTTCTAAACCAACTCGCTGAATTGCGCCCGTTTCTTGCCGGGCGAACGCTGACACTGGCAGACCTCTCCGTGGCCGCGCATCTGTCTTGCTTCGACTATTTTAATGATGTGCCGTGGACCCTGGTACCGGACCTGAGGGACTGGTATTCGCGCATGAAATCACGCCCGTCGTTTCGACCTTTCTTGGAGGAAACCTTAGACGGCGCACGCCCGGCCGATCACTATGCCGATCTGGACTTTTAAAACCGGTCCCACCATGGCTTCTCCATGACACGTGAAGAGGATCTGAAATCCCTTGCCAATGATCTGGGGTTTGATGCTTGCCGCATCGCCAGAGTGGACGAAGCCTGGGAGGCCGGCGATCGGCTCGCAGCCTTCATTGCCGCCGGCCACCACGGAACAATGTCCTGGATAGCCGAAACGGAAATGCGGCGCAGGCATCCGCAAGCCATGTGGCCAGATGCCAAAAGCGCTGCGGTCGTGGCGTTGAACTATGGTCCGGACAAAAATCCCCTCGAAGCACTGGAGACGCCCACCCATGCAGCGATCTCGGTCTATGCCGGCGGCAAGGACTACCATGATGTGCTCAAGAAGCGGCTGAAACGTCTTGCCAGGGCCTTCGCCGAACGGTCTGGCGAAGACGTCAAAGTGTTCGTCGATACAGCGCCCCTTATGGAGAAGCCGATCGCCGCGAAGGCCGGGCTCGGATGGCAGGGTAAGCACACCAACCTTGTCAGCCGGGAGCACGGGTCATGGCTATTTCTGGGGGTAATGCTGACAAGTGCCGAGTTGACACCCGATGCCCCGGAGATCGACCATTGCGGATCCTGCCGCGCCTGCCTTGATATTTGCCCCACGAACGCCTTTCCCGCCCCCTACAAACTCGATGCGCGCAAATGC
>JBCBAO010000267.1:0-3850 GCA_038532405.1 Pseudomonadota bacterium
CATCTAACATGTCAGTATCCTCCTAGGATTGAAGTTACGATGGATGCATCAAGGCAATGTTCGAAAGAGACGAGGATTCGGCTGAGCTTACTTTTCAGTGGGTGGTGGGGGCAGGCCACACCTATAGGCGATACCAGGCGACATCTTTTTTGCAGCTTAGGATTGGTTTCGCGTGAACCTCAGGTTGCTCAAGCTATTTTTTGCATCTTTTTCCAGATTTTCCGTATTGCCTCACAAAAGCGTGATCTGCTTTCCTCCGCTTGAGGTCGGGCATTTGTTGTGAATGTTCATGAAATAGAGGGGCGAGGCTTATGTGGGCAGCGATTAGGCGAGGTGTATTTGCGGCTGGGGTTACTATGGCTGCAGCTTGCGGTGCTGGCCATGCACAGCCGGGCGATGTCCCAGGCGGCGGTTTTACGCAACCGGTTTTTGATACAGATCAACTCGTCGAATGGGAGAAGAAGCAGCAAATTGAGCAGCGCCTAACAGTCCTCGGTGATGGCCTGATGGGGGATCAGATTGACCCCGCCATGGGCGCGCTTGTGTTTAGCCATGTGGATGTTGACTTACCTGGCAATTTTGATCTCCCCGTCCGCCTCGAACGCAAGCGCGGGATGGGGGAGATTTACCCGGAACAGGTACAGGTTGATTTTGGGGATTGGGAACTCGTGGTTCCAAAAATTTCCGCCACGACGATTAATACGGGTTTCTGGAGAAATGCTGGAGCAAGATGTAGCGCTCTATTCTCTGATAGTTTTCCAATAATTGCGGAACCTGGATTAATGGGTGGCTCAACGATCGACATTCATCCCTTCCAATATCATAATGGTATACAAATGGAGGCTCCGGGCGCGGGGTCGCGGCGACTACTATATAACACTACCGACCTAACCAGACTAGCGCGCCTAATTGATCCCAGTCTCACACCAAGTCCGATTTCAGCGCCTCAATTTCCTGCGGAAGCGGAGTTTCGCACGACCGATAATTGGTATTTTACCTGTATTCCGGCTTCAGATGGTGGTGAAGGGTTCCTCGGCCATGCCCCGAATGGCGACAAATATGAATTCAATCGAGTTATCGAGCGCGAAGCGAACAATAGACTTCTGAACACCTATGCGCGCCACCGGGTCATGCTCATGGCAACCAAGGTGACGGACGTAAACGGCAATACAGTGACTTATGCCTATGATAGCCAGGATCGGCTCGTGCAGATCAGGGCTTCCGATGGCCGACAGATTGATGTGAGCTACGGCGGCCCGACAGATCTTCTGATCCGATCAGTTCGGGCCAATGGTCGGACGTGGACTTATAATTATCGCGAAACTGACTATGTCCATCAGCATTGGGTCTTTGGGCGAGCTTTTGCGCCCAGGCAAGGCGAAGTACTCGACCGGGTCACTTTGCCCGACAATACCTTTTGGTCGTTTGATCTCGACAATATGTATGCTTTGCCGTCGCCTGCGCCGGACTGCCAGCCCCAGCACTATGGTTTGTCTCTCACCCACCCCCAAGGAATCCGAGGTGTATTTACGATACAACCTGGAGAATTTCGCGGCGCTGAACTTAGCAAAAAACGCGAATATCCCTATTGTCCCGATGTCCTGATCACGGGTGAAAGTTTTGTACACCCAGGTAGTCCTGGTCTACCTACACCGCCCCTTGAAACACCCATAATTCGATCCTATCGCGTTTTGTTCAAGACTTTGAACGATGGCTCTGAAGGTTCGACATGGCAGTATTCCTATGGTGTCAACGAAGCGGGGGCCACCAATACGACGACGATGACGGATCCGGTTGGGACAAAGACCTATTACGAGCACTATTACCCGCAATTCGACACCCAGATTCACCTCGGTAACAAGATCAAGCTGATGGAGATCCGCGCGGCCGATGGCACGCTGATGCGCCGGGAAGACTATGACTGGGTGGTCGGGCCGGTTGCGGGCAGCACCGGGGTGGATGTTCGCCTCGCTCCACGCGGGACGAACAGCGTGCACCAGGCCCGGCGCACCGTGTTCCAGGACGGTGTCACCTATACTACGACGAGCGACTTCCAGACGAGTGCTTCGGCCCCGGATTATGGTTATGGCCAGCCCTATCGGGTGACGCGCAGCTCCTCTTTGCAATCCGACGCGCGGGTGACGGAGACGGCCTATGAGCACCGCAAGGACAAATGGGTGATCGGCCTGCCGAGCCGGGTGGAGCATAATGGCCGCCTGTTTGATACATACCAGTATGACAGTTTTGGCCGGGTCACGGCCCATGACCGGTTCGGGGTGCGCCAGGCGACAGTGACCTACCACACCTCCGGCGACCAGGCGGGGCAAATTGCGACGGTGAAGGATGCGTTGAATCGCACAGTCTCCGCCAATAATTATTATCGCGGCGTTCCCACAAGCCTCTCCCTGCCAGACAATACGACCCGGACGCGCCATGTCGACCCGAATGGCTGGATCGCGTCCCAAACAAACGGGCGAGGGCATACGAGCCACTATGGTTATGACCCAATGGGGCGGCTAACGCAGATCTATCCGCCCGGCGATCTCGCACCCACCATTATCTCATATTCCAATCTCGGCTCTGGTATCGTCCAGACCGCAACGACCGGATCACAGCGTGTCACAACAAGTTATGACCGCATGAACCGGCCCTACCATATCGAAACAGTTGCACTCTCCGGTGGTGGCGGCACGGTTCATTCAAGGATGGACTATGACGCCCTCGGCCGCGTGACCTTCGCGTCCTTCCCGTCATTTTACTTTAACGAGACCGCTGGAACCGAGACAAGCTATGACGCTCTCGGGCGGGTGATAGAGGTTCAGGAAACGGTATCGCCCTACGTCACCACTCGCACCGCCTATCTTTCCGGCAACCGCATCCGCGTTACCGATCCAGAGGGCAATGTCACGACGACGACACGGTCAGGCTACGGATCACCCGATGACGGCAACCCAACGCGCATAGATCAGCCCGAAGGCGTCGCCACGGCGATGGCCTATGACATCTATGGCAATCTCCTCTCGGCGTCCCAGGGCGGCAAGACACAGAGTTGGAACTATGACAACCGGCTACGCCTTTGCGCCCACACCACGCCGGAGACCGGTACAAAACGGTATCAGTATGATGACGCGAATCAGGTCATCGCCTATGGCGAGGGCCTAGGGTCCGGCTGCGACTCCATTCCAGGGTCGGCGCGGATTGCCAACACTTATGACGCGCTCGGCAGGCTAACGCATCGCGATTATCCCTCCGGCACAGCCGACATCACCATGAGCTATGACGCCAACGGGAACGTCCTCACCAATTATCGCGGCGGGGCCAATTGGACCTACACATATAATGCCAATGATCAACTCACTTCGGAAAAACTCGCCATTGATGGGCGGAGTTACTCAACGAGTTATTTCTACGATTCCAATGGGTTCCTTAACGTGCAGAGCCTGCCAACGGCACGTGCAATCAATTTTACGCCAAACGGATTTGGCCAGCCCACGAGAATTACCGACGGGCACATCGAATACGCTCGGTCAATCCAGTACCATGCCAACGGAATTTCTAGCGCTCTAATTCTTGGCAACGGTCGTCAACACGGAACTGGGCTCACAAATCGTATGCAGCTGGTCTATATTTGGACTGACGGTGCCTTCCACCAAGAGTTTTTGCGAGACCTTAATGGTCGCGTCATCAGGGTGATTGATCGTGTAAATCGCGATTGGGACCGCACGTTCACTTATGACGGTGCAGGACGACTACAATCTGCGACCGGTGTTTGGGGCACGGCGAACTATAGCTATGACGCACTTAACAACATCAAATCTAAACAGCTCGGCCCACATACAGTTTCATATTA
>JBCBAO010000268.1:0-3848 GCA_038532405.1 Pseudomonadota bacterium
TCCTTTCTTATGTCAGCGACGATGAAAGGATCCTCACGATTGAGGAAGCGGCCGAGCTACTGCCCACGCAACCGAATTCGGTCACGCTGATTTCCAACCGTGATGCGCCACACCAGACAGCGGATATCCTGCTGACTTCCACGCTTCGGATGCGGCCCGACCGGATCATCTTGGGCGAGGTGCGTGGAAAGGAGGCCATGACCTTCCTTGAAGCCATCAACACCGGCCACGGGGGCTCGATGACCACCCTGCACGCCGAAACACCTCAACTGGCGGTTCAGCGCCTAGCAATCGCAGCGTTAAAGACGGAAGTCCCGATCCCGTATAGGGATATGGTAGACTACATCGAAAGCTCTATCGACGTGATCATCCATGCGGGCCGTGAAGACGGCAAGCGTGGGATCACCGAATTCTATTTGCCCGGCACAGAATTAGGAAAGGAGGCCGTCCTATGAGCAATGGTAAGAGCTACATGCCCAAGATCCTCACTTTTTCGCAGGACAAGAGTTTCAAGCATCAAGACATGGAAGATACGATTGCGTCCTACACGCTCAACGGTTGGAAGATCATTTCAATGACGCACATGCAGGGGATGCAAGGCATCTACACCGTGCTCCTCCAGTACGAATTTTCTGATGAAGAGATGGCTCAGAAGACGGAGAAAAGCGCATGAACCCCATAAAACCATTTCTCTTGGCAATCGCAGTGTTAGTGCCGGTAGCCGCCCATTCTCAAGGCCTTGTGCCAACTATAGAAGGGCAATTTGAGTTTTGTAATGATCGTCCCAAAGAGCCCAAATGGCTACAAGACATCCATGTCCGTGAAAGCCATAAGCGGCTTCTGATCCAGGCTATCTATGACTTGCAAAGCTACGAGCGCGTCGAACAAGCAGGCGACTGTGCATGCGACACGCTTTATCCAGCTTGGGATACGGCGATCCAAACCTTCAATGACAACTTTCTCCATCTTGAAAGACGGGACGCAATGAACGCTCGGCTAGAGTTTCAGGATCGCTCAACCGTGCTTCGACAATCTCAGAAGAGCGTCTGTGAGCCACTCGGGCACTGGTAGGCTTGGAGGCCGCGATGAGCGTCGTTTCTTACATCGTAGATACAGCACAGGGTTTTCTTGACGATGCAGCTGAGACCCAATTTGGCGCGGTCGCTGCAACAGTCGGCACAATCACCACGTTGGGTGCGACGCTTGTTCTCTTACTCGTCGCAGTCAACATGGTCTTCCAATATCGTTCAATGGATGGACGAACGGCGATTTGGCTCGGGGTGAAAATCATCCTCATAGGGATATTCGCGCAGAACTGGGCACAGTTTAATGCACTGTCGTCGGCCATTCTCAGTGGAATCGACAGCATCGCAGGTTCGCTGATCGCTGCCGTTGGCGGTGGTGCACCTGGTCCCTCTGGGACCTATGCCGAAGAATTTGACGATATGATCGGAGATTTCGGACTGTATTTGAATGCAGCCGGTGAAGAGCTCAACTGGATGGCGGGCGCGATCCTATCGAATTTAGGGGTTTTGCTTCTTTCAATTCTGGGGGGCCTAGCCGCTTTTTTGATGGTTGCGTCTCGCCTCATGATCGCGCTGCTTCTAGGTCTGGCACCCATCATGATCTTCCTCACGTTGTTCGACGTCACAAAAGACTACTTCGCACGATGGTTAACCGCAGTCGTATCCTTTGCCATGTACCCGATTGTCATCGCTGGCGTGTTCTCCACGATAACCGGTGTTTCTGGCTCGCTTCTCGGTGAACTTGGTGACCCGCGCGGTGCACCCAACATTGGCGCAATCGTTCCTTTCTTCATGATGATCCTGATGGCTAAGGGCTTCATTCTGGCTACGCCATTCATCGTAAGAGCTGTTTCAGGCAATATCATGATGCCAGCAATCTCCGGCGGACTTGGCGGCACCTATGCCTTTGGACGGGCTGCCTTTGGCTCTCAACAGGCAGTCAACCGCTACCTCATGGGCAACGCGAGTGGAGCTGAATATGCAGCGCTCCGGGCTCGGTCGATGATGGGTATATCCCCAATGCCAACACGACCAGGATACGGGACGCAACCTCAAACACCTCAGCCGGCGAATACTCAGCAAGGACCAAGCCCAAACGCTGGCTCAGCGCCAAACTATCAAGCGCAGATGGATCGCAACAAACGGATTGGCAAATAGGCAGATCTAAACCCATGGACGGCCTGCGGAACGGGCCGGTCCAATACATCGAAGCAGACACACATGGAACAAATCATCGTTGATCAGAAACTCATCATGCTTGATGGAAAGCCGCTTGCCCTTGTCTCTAAATCAGGCATCGCCAAGTGGGAGAGCGCCGGAATAGACTACACCTGTCGCTATGATGAAATCACCGACGATGGGGACAACAAAGGCAAGTACCGATGCCTTTATGAAAAAGACGGGTCACCCGAGACTTTCCTGTTGGTTGTGCCACCCTCTGACCCAGAAGGATTCAGCGTAGTTCTTTTCGACCATCCTCCACGCACCCTACAGTGACGCGGAGCCTCCTACCCGTTCACAATGCTGTTGCGGTCGCGACCCGCGTTGCGTCTGCTTCTTCAGGCAAGCTGTTCTTAAAGTCTTCCAGTTCACCCATGGCCCTTTGAAGCACGGCTACATCTGCATCCGACGGCGCCTCCAGAGTCAGCTCTGTCTGGGTCGCGAGGTCCAATTCCGTTTGACGCTGCTGATCTGCCTCAACGGCAACCACGCCCTTCGCCTTCTTTCTCCGAGATGTGCGAACCGTTTCACGTTGATTGGTCGCAACGGCCATTTGGATCGTCTCACGTGGCGGAGTTGGCCGATCAACGGGCTCAACTGGTAGTTTACCTTGATCGGGCGGTTGCGCTGGCATCGGAGACGGCGACGCGGCCGGGCTATCTGTTTCGGAAACTGGCACTGGATCTGGCTCAGGCGCTACGACCGCCGCCTCGACCTTTGCGTCTTCCTCCTCCGGTTTTTCCTCAACCACTTTTGCCGAAGTGGAGACCTCATTTTCTGGAAATGGCAGCTCCCCTGCTTGAGCCTCATGAATGCCCTTGAAAAATGGATCGTTGAAATACTCGATGCGCTTTGCACGGATCGGCATTTGTGCGTCGATTACCATCACGATTTCTTCCAGCGGCAAGCGCCTGGCTTCGTCCTCCGGAAGCAATGACACTTCCTCCGTCCTCACCGACTGGCTGCGACCTTCAAACGGGTTCTTGCCGATCGCGCGCGACCGCGTGACCACCTTCTTCGTCGTCTTCCCTACCGCCTTGCTCAATTCCTCGACGGTCTTTTCGTCTGAAGGCGTGAGGTAGAGCTTCACCCCGGCATTCCCCTGCAGGGCACGTCGGGTGTTCTCCCCATAGATTTCATCCAGCGCAGGGATCGTCTGTGTCACGATGGCAAGGTGCCCGCGGTACGCCCGCAGCGTTTCGATGCTCTTGGTCACGATGGGCATTTTGCCAAGCCGGTTGAACTCATCGAGCATAATCATAACCGGCCACGGCTCGTCCTTACCTGGCTCTTTGTCCTGCATCGACGCCAGTAGATCGGAAAAGAACAACCGGATCAGCGGGGCCATAGGCTCGACCATAAGCGGCTGCACGATCAGATAAACGCTGAACGGCTCTCTGCGGATGTTCCGAAAATCAAAGTCTGAAACCTGTGTCGCCGCGTCGATGGCCGGGTTCTGCCATTGGTCCAAACCCGATGTCATCAAGAGCGACACATAAGATGTCAGCGTGTCATTGTTCGTTGACGCCAACCGCGTGAAAATCAGCTTCGCAGCTTCGTTCTGAACCTCGACCCCTCGCGCCATGTATTCCTTCTGCTTGT
>JBCBAO010000269.1:0-3799 GCA_038532405.1 Pseudomonadota bacterium
CAACGGGTAGCGGTCACGCTCTGCCTTGGAGCCGGGCTTAGCCATGCTGAAGCGGCGCTCGCGACGGGATGGCCGCTAGGTACGGTAAAATCGCATGTGACGCGCGGCCGGGCTGAATTGCGCAAATTGCTATCTAGCTATGGGGCGGCTTGAGAGGTTAGGGCAGATGACAACGGATCAAAACGACGACTTTACTGAATGGTTTCAGGCGACTGACCGCTTGCTGGAACCCGATGCAGATGCTTTCGCAGAGAACATTATGCGAAAAGTCCATAGGCGAACGATCAGGCGGCGGGTTTTCCTGGCCCTGGCGACGGCGGGAGGTGCCGTTTTTGCAGCCCTCCAAGTGCCGGATATCATGGTGATCTTGAACAGCATGCTCGGTCTTGATGCGAGTGTTGCAGCCGACACCGTTACCCTTTTCGATGCCCATGCCGATATCGATTTTCGCTGGTTAGGGGCGCTGCTTGCTGGCCTCATTGCGATGTTCGCGACCTTGACCACCTCAACGGTCTGACCAATTTTTAGCACTGCTTTCAATTGCTTCACGGGCACGCCCGCGGTAAGCGCGTGACATGTCTGCACAAAACCAAATGCGCCGAAAAACAGTTCGCGACATTGCTGCGGCAAAGAACGCGACGCCCTTGGTTTGCTTAACGGCTTACACCGCGCCAATGGCCGAACTTATGGATCCGCTCTGCGACGTTCTTCTGGTGGGCGACAGTCTCGGCATGGTGGTCCATGGCTTGCCGTCCACAGTAGGTGTAACCATGGAGATGATGATCCTCCATGGGCAGGCCGTTATGCGCGGGTCCAAACAGGCATTTGTCGTCGTTGACATGCCCTTTGGCTCTTATGAAACCAATTCGGATCAGGCTTTCTCCAATGCTGCCCGGATCATGCAGGAGACCGGGTGCCAGGCCGTTAAGATTGAAAGTGGAACATATGCCAGCGAGCAGATCGCCCACCTTGTTGCTCGGGGCGTGCCGGTCATGGGGCATGTTGGTCTGCGGCCCCAGGCGGTGAATGTTGATGGCGGTTTTCGCGCAAAGGGGCGAACCCAGGAAGGTTGGACCCGTGCCCTGGATGAAGCCATCGCCGCTGATCAGGCTGGCGCTTTTGCAATCGTCGTTGAGGGGGTTTCGGCCGAGCTCGCCTCCCAAATCACCGTCTCGGTCTCTTGTCCAACGATCGGTATAGGCGCATCACCAGATTGCGATGGGCAAATTCTCGTCACAGAGGACATGCTCGGCCTGTTTGATTGGACCCCGAAATTCGTCCGCACCTTTGGGAATCAGCGCGCGGCAACACTTTCGGCTGTAACCGCCTATGCCGAGGCCGTTCGCGATCGATCCTTTCCGGGCCCTAAGGAGATCTACAAGCTGCCAAAGCCTGGCGGTGAAGAGCGTTAGCGCGTTGCGGCGGGCAGGGCAGGCAGGCTAGTATCTGTTTTATAGAATTCCTTTTTTGGCCGAGGAGGCCTCGCATTGAGTGACATTTTTGAAGAAGTCGAGGACAGCCTCCGACAGGACCGCGCAACCGAGTTGTGGAAACGGTTTGGTCCATTTGTCTGGCTTGCTGCAGGCGTTCTCGTCGCTGCTGTTGCCTGGCGCGAATACGCATCTATGAAGCGCGCCGAAACCCTCACAGCCGAGGTGCAGACATTTGAGGCAGCGAGAGATGCCCTCGCCGAGGGGAACTATTCAGCTGCCGAAACCGGGTTCCGCCAGCTGATTGATGGCGAGACGCAAATTGCGCCTCTTGCAACGCATCTATATGCCCAAAGTCGTTTTATCGGCGGCGGGGATACGGCGGGCGCTGCCGATGCGCTGGATGAACTTGCTGGTATTGAGGGGCCGTTGCAACGGCTGGCACTTTTAAAAGCTGCCTATATCCGGTCCGAAACACTCAGCTTAAGCGAGCTTGAAGCATTCCTCGGCGACTTGCCGCAGGAAGAGAGCGCAATCGGCGTTTTGGCGCTCGAACTTGTTGCTGCGAAGGCCTATGCGGATGGAGACCTCAGCCGCGCGCGTGAGGAGTTTTCCTATCTCCGCTTCGCTGCCAACGCGCCCCAGGGTGTGCCTCAACGGGCAGAGCGCGCACTTGCCATCATTCCAGCAACGCCATCGCCCGCAGAGGCAACTGAAGCCGCGGTTGATGAAGCCGAGGCAGTCAATGCTCCAGAGGAGACCGAAGAATGATTCGATCTATTCATTTCCGCTGCGCTGTCGCAATTGGCTGTAGCCTCCTTCTGACCGCTTGTTCCATTTTTGACTTTGGCCGAACGGCTCGGGAAGAAGCCGAGGCCGAAGACAAGGCTGGCCGCATCGCACTTGCCCTCGGCGATGAGCCTTTGGAAGCCGATCCGAATATGGTGAACGTCGCTGTAATTTTGCCGGAGGCGCAGCGCTTGATCGACTGGCCACAAGCTGGGTCCCGCGCCAGTAAGGTTGTTGGCCATGTCCGGGCCGCAAATGATTTCGAGATCGAGTGGCGGGTGAACGGCGCAACCGGATCAAGCAACAAGTCCGCTTTGACATCTCCCCCGGTGGCAAATGATACGACTATTTTCCTGCTGGACGCCGACCAAAAAGTGAAAGCCTTCTCGGTTGAAGATGGAGACCGGCTTTGGTCCGTGTCCCTTGAGTCCGGTGCGCGGCGCGATCAGCGCAGCGTTGGCGGCGGTGTCGCAGTGTCTGGCCAGACGCTGATCGTTTCAAGCGGATTTGGTTTTATAACAGCGCTTGAAGGCGACACAGGTGAAGAGATCTGGCGGCGCGATCTTGGAGCGCCTGTCACCGGAGCGCCAACTATCAAAGATGGTCGTGCCTTTGTGGTCACCCAGAACAATGAGATTTTCGCGATAAGCCTGGAGGATGGATCCGTCGATTGGAGCGATCAGGCGATTGCCGAATCTGCCCGGGTATTGGCTGCGCCGAGCCCCGCCGCAGTGGAAGATCTGGTCGTCGCGCCGTTCTCATCTGGTGAAGTGATTGCCTATCTTTCTTCGAACGGACGCCGTCTGTGGACCGATGCACTCACCAGATCCGGCAGGTTTACCCCAATCTCCGCGATCAATGATATTGCAGCCCGCCCGGTTCTTAATGCCGGGCTTGTCTTCGCGGCGAGCCAGTCAGGTGTACTGGCGGCGATTGACGGCCGAAGTGGTCAGCGGGTTTGGTCCCAACCCATCGGCTCGGTACAGGCTCCGAACATTGTCGGGGAGTATCTCTTCGTTTCCGGTGTTGAAGGGCAGATCGCTTGCCTCGCCGTCAACAATGGCGCTGTCATCTGGGCGACCCAGCTTGTCCGCTATAAAAATGAAAATAAGCGTCGTGGCCGCATCAGCTATGCTGGGCCCATTGTTGCGTCCAATCGCGTCATTGTTGCGTCCTCCGATGGAGAACTTATTGCATTGTCCCCACAAACCGGCGAAGAGACGGCTCGAATAAAGTTGGGGGACACTGTGTTCCTCGAACCGATTGCGGTTGGTGAGCGTCTTATCATTCTGACAGATAAGGGGCGCCTGATCTCAATCCGTTGATCAGTCTGGATTTCAGCTATGTCCCTGAAGCTCGCCATTGTCGGGCGACCAAATGTTGGCAAATCGACACTCTTCAACCGCTTGGCTGGCAAGCGGCTTGCCCTGGTCGATGACCAGCCTGGCGTAACCCGGGATCGCAAGGAGGCGGATGGAAAACTCGCGGGTCTGCCCCTTGTCCTCGTCGACACGGCTGGCTTTGAGGATGTCCGTGATGGGTCTTTGGAAGCACGCATGCGCGCCCAAACAGAGGCTGCC
>JBCBAO010000270.1:0-3721 GCA_038532405.1 Pseudomonadota bacterium
TGCAGTGGCCGATGCATGGCGCTATGCCCAGGAGCGGATCCAGTTCGGCAAACCCATCGCTGAGCACCAGGCCATCCGGCACAAACTGGTGACGGCGCGAACAAAACTGCAGGCAGCGCGGCACATGCTTTACCATGGTGCCTGGCTCGCCCAGGAAGGGGAACCTTGCTCAATCGAAACATCGATGGCGAAACTGTTTGTCGCCGATACCGGCGTTGAGATCGCTCTCCTCTGCCAGCAGGTTATGGGGGCCTATGGATTATCCGATGCGTATGACATGGACCGAAATGTACGGGATCTCCTTGGTATGCCGATCGTTGGCGGGTCTTCAGATATGCAGAAAAATAATCTTGCCAGCCTGATGCGCCTCTAATGGATGCTGCGCCAGACCTTTCCTATGCCTCCTATTTTGAGCACCCGGTACAACGGCGGTTTATTCGGGCGGTTGAGCGCATGTCCGGGCAACCGCGCATCAAGAAACTATATGATCATTATCGGGAGCATTTGGCCCAGGATGTGCCCTTCTTCGAGGCGGCGATGCGGCTCCTCGATCTCGATATCCAGTTTTCTGCGAGCCGGCATGCACAGATCCCCAAAGAGGGGCCACTTGTTGTTGTTGCGAACCACCCTTTTGGCGTATTGGACGGATTGGTCATCTGCTGGCTCATTAGCCTCCGCCGGACGGATTTTCGGGTCATGACCAATGCCGCGCTCGACGGGGTGCCGGAAGCGCGGCCCTATCTGCTGCGGGTAGATTTCGCACCCACGCGTGAGGCGATAGAGGCGAATGTTGCCATGCGCAAAGAGGCAATGGCGCATATTCGGGGCGGTGGATGCGTGATCGTCTTCCCAAGTGGCGGGGTTGCGACCACGCCGAGGCCCTTTGATCGAACAGCCGTCGATGATGAGTGGAAGCCGTTCACGGCGAAGCTGATTACGCAAGGCGAAGCCTCGGTCACGCCCGTTTATTTCGAGGGACAAAACTCGCGCCTTTTCCAATTGGCGAGCCACCTGTCGGTGGAGTTGCGTCTGGCACTGATCTTCCGGGAAGTGAGGCGGCGCATGGGCAAGGCCCTGCCGGTTGAAATCGGGGAGACTTTGGCCCCCGACCGCCTTGCCGAGGCGGGCAAGCGCAAGGACTTGATGGAGTATCTTCGCGAGAAGACCTATGCCCTCGCCGGCCCAAAGAAGCATGCGCGGTATCGCCGTGCAGGCGAACGTTTCCAGCGTAAAAAACCACGTGTGTACCGATAGGGGGGCGTATGGGGCTCGAACAGATTGCCATGCTGTCTAATGTGGTTGCGTCGCTAGCCGTGATCGCGTCCCTGATCTTTGTCGGTATTCAAATGCGTCAAAGCAGTTTGGCAACGCGGATGATGACCGCGCAGATCAATACCCAGATCATGATCGAGAATTTCAATACCCTGATTGATCATCCGGACATTGCCGCCATCTTCTCCGGCGAACGGGATGCCGATAGTGTAACACCCAGCGAACGCATACGCATTGGCAATGTGTTTGCCTGCACATTTCGGCATTTGGAAATGCTCCACATGCACCAGCGATATGGGATCCATGAAAAGGAGATGTCGGAAGCGAGTGAGGCGAGGCTAGCGGAGCGAATTCCAAATCCGGTCATAAGGACCTGGTGGGAGACGTCTAAGCAAAGCTATTCGCCATCTTTTGTCGCCTATGTCGATGGGCGTATTTTGGAATGGCTGGAACAGAACCCAACCGGTGTCGGCCCGGAGAGCGCCAATGGGGTCGTTTGACGCCTGGCATCTTTTCACAGACACTGGATCTGGGAGGATGCCAGATATGGCCGATACGCTGACCCTGACCGATACAGTTGCTGCTGCAAGAGGGCTGGCCGTTGGCCTGTCGAACCGGGCCGCCGAAATGGAAGAGGCTCGCCGATTGCCTGCCGACCTTGCCCAGGAGCTTGCAGCGGCGGGCATGTTTCGCCTCGTGACGCCGGCAAGCCTTGGTGGGCTCGAAGCGTCGCCTCGGCAGATTGTGGAGACGGTTGAAGCGCTTGCCGAGGCGAATGCGAGCGCAGCGTGGTGCGTCATGATCGGCGCAACAACGGCGATGAACGCAGCTTATTTGGACCATGATACCGCGAAGGGCATTTATGCAGACCCGTCCGTGATTACGGGCGGCGTGTTCGCACCCATGGGCAAAGCGGTCGATGCAGGTGACCATTATATGGTTTCGGGGCGCTGGCAGTGGGGGTCCGGGTCCGCCAATTGCAATTGGCTTTGTGGTGGGGCCGTTATCATTGAGGACGGCGAGATCAAGCGGTTGGAAAACGGGGCACCCGATGCGCGGATGATGATTTTCCCGGCCGACGATGCAACCCTTCATGATACGTGGCACGTCGCCGGGCTGAAGGGCACGGGGTCCGGCGATATCTCGGTTGACGGTATTAAGGTGCCTAAGGCACGGTCCGTTTCTCTGGTGACGGATAAACCTGTTGAGCCGGGCCCGCTTTATGCGTTTCCAGCGTTCGGTTTATTGGCGCTGGGAGTATCCGCTGTAGCGCTCGGGAACGCCAGGGGTGCCCTGGAGGATATCAAATCTCTGGCGACTGCGAAAAAACCCCAGGGCTCCGGTAAAACGCTGGCGGAAAAGCAGGTTGTGCAGGTTGAGGTGGCCAAGATGGAAGCGGCGCTGCGCAGCGCCAGAGCCTACCTTTTCGATGAAATTGACAAAACCTGGACCATTGCCGGTGCCAAGGGCGAGATACCTTTGCAGCGCCGGTCGGATTTGCGCCTCGCCTGCACTCACATGACGCGCACGTCTGCCGATGTCGTCCGGATGGCATACGACCTTGGTGGAGGCGCGGCACTGTTCCTGGACAATGCGCTTCAGCGTCGGTTGCGCGATGCCCAAGCGATTACCCAGCATATCGTTACAGCACCAGGCACCTATGAACAGACCGGTCGGATCCTGCTTGGGTTGCCAACCTCTGGCGGTATGATTTGAGGCCCACGACATGATCTGCCGTGTGTGGCGCGGCTGGACGCGCCGGGAAGATGCAGCTGCTTACCAGGCCCTGCTCAAAAATGAGATCATGCCGGGTATCCATGCGCGAGATATTCCGGGTTTGGTCGCGCACCAGGCCCTTCGACGCGAGATTACCAATAATGATGGCCTTGCCGAAACCGAGCATATGACTCTGATGTGGTTTGAAACCCTGGCTGCGGTGGAAGGGTTTGTGGGGCCCGACTATGGGGTTGCGAATATGCCCGCCAAGGCCGCCGCTATCCTGTCTCGCTGGGATGCTCGTGTTGCCCACTATGATGTGTTCGATGCAGTTGGGCAGCCGACAAGATGAAACTGAGTATTGGCCCAGGTGCCCTTGTCGCTGCGGCGTTTATTGGGCCTGGGACAGTTACGGCCTGTACCCTTGCCGGCGCAAATTTCGGCTTTGCCCTTGTTTGGGCTCTGGTGTTCGCAACGGCTGCGACGATTATCCTGCAATCCATGGCAGCGCGCCTTGGGGTGGTTGCACGCCTTGGTCTTGGCGAGGCGATGATGAAGGGGGCAGGGCAGCCTTGGCTTAAAATTGCCACAGCAGGGTTGGTCCTTGGAGCCCTACTGGTCGGCAATGCGGCCTATGAAGCGGGCAATCTTGCGGGCGGGGCCCTTGGCCTTGATGCGATATTCGGGCGGGCCGGCGCGACGGGTTCCCGCGGGCACATATTGGTGGTTGCGG
>JBCBAO010000271.1:0-3676 GCA_038532405.1 Pseudomonadota bacterium
ATGGCTATCGACCATGGCTCTGCCATGGCCTGGCAAATGCTTGACGACGCCGGAGACACCGCCATCGCGCAACCCCCGCAAAGCCGCCCGGCCGAGGGTCGCCACAATCTCCGGCGACATATCAAATGCCCTGTCCCCAATAATGTTGTGAGCACCAGGAACCGGGACATCCAAAACCGGTGCGCAATTCGCATGGAGCGACATCGATGACAATTCGTGGGCGATCAGGCGATGACCCAGCCAGGTCGCCTCAACTCCCTGTTCCGGGTCCGATCGATAAATTGCACCAAAGGCACGGGCACTTGGAAATTCCGGCCATTCCGGCGGCTTTAGCCGTGCCACGCGGCCACCTTCCTGATCGACAAAGACAAGGCATGCACGCTCAAGCGCGGTCCATATTTCATCGATCAACCGACGCACCTGATCGCGTGTCTGGAAGCTGCGACCCATCAGAATCACGCCCCAGGGCTTCATCTCAGATAGGAGCGCGAATTCATCCGCTGTAAGCACAGGCCCGGAGACGCTGAGGATGCAGGCGCGTGGCATGCCTGTTATCCAGCCACCACGATACAAGCGCGACCACCGCTTTTCAGCGTGTCGCAAAATAATTTGGCGTCATCGCGGGTGCTAAATGCACCAACGCGCAATCTGTAGAAGACGCCTTTGGCCCCGAGATCGGCCCGCTGAATGCGTTTTTCAGCACCGTCAAAAAGGCGAGGCGTATCCGCCACGGCATTTGTCCAAGCAGCATCCGCTGCTTCCTGGCTGCGCAAGGCGGCGATCTGTACGAGAAAAGCCCCATCAGTGGCAAATCTGACGGGCGACACGGGCGGCTCTTGCACAGGCAAGACAGGATCCGGCGGATTGGCAGCCGGCAGAGCTTCAGACGCAATCCCGGTGGTCGCCTCATCCGGAACATTGTCGAGGTTCTCAAGCGCTTCGACCTGCGGAATTACGGATTTCGGAATGCCTGTGACTTCATCGATATCCGCCTCCTGCCCGGGACGCAGCTCGATCGGTGGGCCACCTTGGAGAATTTGAGCCACATCGAAGTCGTCTTGAACGCCGCCCGCCTCAAAACTGGCATCATCGCGCTGGCTTCCATCCATTTGATCGTAAATTCGGCGGTTCTGATCCGGCGCATCCAAGCCACCGGGCTCATCCGGCACCCTTTTATAGGGCGATACATCGGCAACAATGACAGGCAAGGTTCCATCACCGGATCGGATTCCCTGGCTGTATGTATTCCAAATCACAGCGCCAAAGATCAGAAGTACACCAATGGCAAGGGCGAGAATTAAGGGCCCCCTCGCGCCGCCTTCGGAATTGGCGTCGAAGCCGCGGTAATCGTCGTCAAACGCACCGAAATCCTGGTCATATCTGCTGGACTGTTTGTTCATCGAATTTCCAAGGGCAGTTGCTTCAACTTATTAATATTACTCCGCCCTTCGTTAACGAATTTTGAATGGGCAAGCAGCAAATGCATGAGCAAAGCGAAAAAACGTGGCTAAATCATGCTGTCCAAATTAAACAACCGTCGATGCTCATCGATGGCAAAATTATCGGTCATGCCGGCAATATAGTCACACACAAGCCGGGCCCGCCGGCCATTTTGGGCCTGTTCGGCATCGAAGCGCCAGGGTGGCGGCAAAGTATCCGGCTCAGCCAGGAAGAGATCAAACAGGTCGCATAGAATGCGCTTGGCTTGGGACCTCATCCTGTTTACCTTGTAATGCTTATACATTTTCTCATGCAGAAAGGCGCGCAAAGCCTGCTGTTGTTCATTTAGCGTTGAGGAGAACGCCACCAGGGGCTGATCGAGGAGACGAACATCGGCGGCGGTTTCAGGCCGGTAATGGGCTACGCGACGCTCCGTTTCCGCGATCAAGTCCCCGATCCAGTATCCGATCAGGCGGCGCACAGCCTCATAGACCATTCGGGTCGTGTCGAGGTGGGGAAAATCGGCTTTTACAGAGCGGAATGTGTCTCCAACCAATGGCAGATCGAGCATATCCTCTATTGTAAAGAGGCCAGCCGCGATCCCGTCATCAATATCATGATTGTTGTAGGCAATATCGTCTGCGAGGGCCGCAACCTGGGCTTCGGGGCCCGCAAATGTATGGAGCTCAAGCGTTTCGAGCGCAGCATAGTCACGGAAAGCCGCTGGCAATTCGGCAAGGGACTGGTCACCAGTCAACAGCGGGCCATTGTGTTTTACAAGCCCCTCCAGCATCTCCCAAGTTAGATTGAGGCCATCGAAATTGGGGTATCGGCGCTCAAGCTTGGTGACCAAACGCAGGGTCTGGGCGTTATGGTCGAAGCCTTCAAAACCCGCCATACACTCATTTAACTGGTCTTCTCCGGCATGACCGAAAGGGGGATGGCCAATATCGTGGGCAAGTGCGAGGGCCTCGGCAAGATCTTCGTCGATCCCCAAGGTTCGGGCAACTGAACGCGCGATCTGGGACACCTCCAGGGAATGGGTCAGTCGTGTGCGGTAATGGTCGCCCTCATGGGCGACGAAAACCTGCGTTTTCTGCTTGAGGCGGCGGAAAGCCGACGTGTGTATGATCCGGTCCCGGTCGCGCTGAAACGGGGTCCGCGTGGCGGACTCGGGCTCCTTGTGGTGGCGTCCGCGCGAGGATTTCC
This sequence comes from Pseudomonadota bacterium, assembly GCA_038532405.1. Classification (GTDB taxonomy): domain Bacteria; phylum Pseudomonadota; class Alphaproteobacteria; order Caulobacterales; family Hyphomonadaceae; genus CALLCD01. The sequence continues at coordinate 2,650 of JBCBAO010000271.1, forward strand.
AGTCGGTCGCAAAATTTGCTCTCTTTTCCATCGGTCCAAACATCCCTATTTAGATGACATGAGCACAGTGACCCTAACGCCGAGCGCCGCCGCCCGCATTAATACGATTCTCGCCAAACAGGCGGACGCAACTATGTTGCGCGTCTCTGTTGATGGTGGCGGATGTTCCGGCTTCTCTTACAAGTTTGATTTCGAGACGAGCCCCAACGCAGATGATCTGGTGGTGGAATTGGATGGGGCCAAGGTCGCCATCGACGAAATGAGCCTTGAATTTCTGAACGGCGCGGAAATCGACTTCTCCACGGAACTGATCGGCGCATCGTTTAAGATCAACAACCCGAATGCCACAGCAAGCTGCGGCTGTGGAACAAGTTTCTCGGTCTAATGGGCGTAATTGCAACGGGTGCTATGGCGTTGGGCTTTGTTTTAGATGGATGAGGGCGCTTTGGAGAAACCAGACCTCCAGCCGACGCTTTCAGGATCTCTTATTACCCTACGCCCGATCGAACATGACGATTGGGCGGGGCTTTTTACGGCGGCCGCAGATCCCGCCATTTGGGCAGATCACATAAAGACAGATCGACACAAGGAAGAGGTTTTCCGCCCCTATTTCGACGGCACTGTCTCTAGCGGTTCGGCACTGGTCGTTATTGAAAACGCCACTGGGCAGATCATTGGAACGAGCCGCTTTCACGATTTCAAACCCGATATCGGCGAAATAGAAATCGGTTGGACCTTTCTCGCAAGAGAATTTTGGGGTGGTAAATACAATGCTGAAATGAAGACATTGATGCTTGAGCATGCGTTCAGGTTTGCGCAAACGGTTGTGTTCTGGGTCGCTGCCGAGAACATACGGTCACGCCGTGCGATGGCCAGAATTGGGGGTGTATTGCGGGACGGCACGTTCAGCAAAAGCTATAATGGGATCTTGTATCCATATGTCGTGTTTGAGATTGCGCGGACGGGTTTTCTGACTGGCCCCTTAAAAGACACTCAGCGCTTCCCTTCCCCAACGCCCGCGCGTTAG
>JBCBAO010000272.1:0-3669 GCA_038532405.1 Pseudomonadota bacterium
CACAACGCCGGTGGACGTGGTAAAGGCCTCCGCAGCGTGCCTCATTTCCTCCAACGTAAAAGACCGCGTCGTTACCGAAGCAGCCTCGGCCAATGCCTGGATTGTCACAACCGATGGCATCCTCGTCACGCGGGACCTCTCATCTGCGCTGTTACCAGGGATTACCCGCCAGAGTGTTTTGAACCTATTGGCGCATACCGGAGTGAGGGTTGAGGAGCGGGCTTTTACGTTGGAGGAAATGAGGCACGCTGCGGAGGCCTTTACCACGTCCACCGGCGTTGTGATTGTGCCCATACTGACCCTTGATGGCCATCCGATTGGTTCCGGTGCCCCTGGCCCGACAACGCGCCACGTCCAACGCCTCTATTACATGCATATTGGCGCGGATATTGAAGCCGTCGCGCCTTGGACCTTGGCTTAAACACCAGTCCAATGGCGGCATGGCCAGCCCATCACACTCCCACTATGCCTAAGCACTTCGTAGTCGCCATATTCGTAGACTTGCTATCCGAGCCCATCGCCTTGGGCGGAGTGGCATGTGAGGCCCTCAAAGTCAGGGCACCGGTAAACCGGATCCTCAGTGAGGCTCGTGATGATATGTGCCCGGCCGCTCATTTGATCGGCGGTCAAACCCTCGCTTTCTTTGAACGCTTCGATGAGTTTTGCATAGGCTGGAACAGTTGCCAGCAAATCGGCTGCGGCACCGGTCGAGATGCTCCTCCCAGACGAGTTCCCTGGACCGAATAATCGCAATACCAGCGCCTGCGGCTTTTTCAGCAGCGAGCAGACTGGGGACCAAGGCATCAAGCCTCGATAGAGTCTGTTCAAGGGTGGGTGCCGGCTGGATATTCTGAGCAAAGCTGGAGACCGTCAATCCAGGCAAAATCACTCCCAGACTGACGATCAGAAATTGTCTAAGCATCCCGTTTCCAATTACACTTTATTGAAAAACAATAAAACACAGTCTGTCTTGTCGCTCAGTCCCTTCAACAACCATGTCTTATACACTTCAGCGAAGGTCTATCAGTGCCCACACCCTAATCGCGGCTGTCTTGTCTTTGCAAAAACCAGCATGCACGTGGAAGCAATGTCAGCCGACGGTATCTCGAACTTGCCCTCAACGCCGGGACCCTCCATGTTGCATTGCAATATATAAAATAAGCGCGGGAGACAGATCACATGTCCACATATCAGCACGCCCCGGACCGCCCGTGGATTTTCCGGACCTATGCAGGGCATTCTACAGCCGAAGCCTCCAACGCGCTCTATCGCGGAAACCTGGCCAAAGGCCAGACGGGCCTGTCCATCGCTTTCGACCTGCCAACCCAAACAGCTTATGATGCTGACCACATCCTTGCCCGCGGAGAGGTTGGCAAGGTCGGTGTGCCCGTATCGCACATTGGCGACATGCGGACGCTGTTCGACGGTTTGCCGCTTGAAGAGATGAATACGTCCATGACGATCAATGCGCCGGCGGCCTGGCTGTTGGCACTTTATGTCGCCCTGGCCGACGAAAGAGGCGATGATCGCTCCAAGCTGCGCGGCACGACGCAAAACGACATTATTAAGGAATATCTTTCCCGCGGCACCTATGTTTTTCCGCCTGAGCCGAGCCTTCGCCTGATCACGGATATGGTCACCTGGTGCTATACCGAGGTTCCGAAATGGAACCCGATGAATGTGTGCTCCTATCACCTGCAAGAAGCCGGAGCGACACCCGAACAGGAACTCGCCTATGCGCTTGCAACAGCCTGCGCAGTGCTTGACGCGGTCAAAGCGGGCGGCGCTGTGCCGGAGGCCGATTTCCCCATTGTTTTCGGGCGAATTTCCTTCTTCGTGAATGCGGGGGTCCGGTTTGTCACCGAACTCTGTAAAATGCGCGCTTTCGTGGACCTCTGGGAGGAAATTGGCCGGGAACGCTATGGGGTTAGCGACCCGAAGTCCCTGCGCTTCCGCTATGGTGTTCAGGTGAATTCCCTTGGGCTAACCGAGCAGCAGCCCGAGAACAATGTTTACCGCATTTTGATTGAGGCCCTGGCTGTGACCCTGTCGAAGCGTGCGCGCTGCCGGGCCCTGCAGCTGCCGGCCTGGAACGAAGCCATGGGCCTTCCACGCCCATGGGACCAGCAATGGTCCCTTCGCCTCCAGCAGGTTCTGGCACTTGAGACCGATCTGCTGGAGTTCGAAGATCTCTTCGATGGCTCGCATGTTGTTGAAGCCAAAACCGATGCGCTCAAAGCGGAAGCCCGGGAGACCCTCAAAACACTTGACGCCCAGGGCGGTGCCATGGGGTCCGTCGGGTATATGAAGGAAAGCCTGGTCGGAGCGCATATCGAGCGGATCAAGGGCATCGAATCCGGCGAACAGGTGGTTGTTGGTGTAAACAGATATCTGACGACGGAAGAAAGCCCGCTCGGGGCGGGAGATGGCGCGATTCAATCGGTTGATCCGGCGGTGGAAACTGCACAGGTCAAAGCGCTTCGGGCTTGGCGGGCAGATCGCGACCAGGGCGCGGTTGAAGCCGCCCTCGCCGCCCTTGCGGCAGCTGCTGCCGATGGAACCAATATTATGGAACCGTCAATTGCAGCTGCTAAAGCCGGCGTTACAACGGGCGAGTGGGGCGCGGCCCTGCGCGGGATATTTGGTGAGTATCGCGGGCCAACCGGCGTCGCCATCACCGTTGCGCCCGGCGAAGATGAAGACATTGCAGCTGTTCGCACCCGGGTTGAAGCCTTGTCGGAAACCCTTGGACGGCAACTGACCTATGTGCTCGGCAAGCCTGGCCTTGATGGGCACTCGAACGGGGCCGAGCAAGTTGCAAGCCGAGCCAGAGCCTGCGGGATGGATGTGGTGTATGAAGGCATCCGATTTACGCCAGAGGATATTGTTGCCCAAGCCAAAGAAGCCGATGCCCATGTGTTGGGGCTTTCTATCCTTTCGGGCAGCCACCTCGATCTGGTTCGTGAGACCCTGGCCGAGATGCGCAAGGCAGGTCTAGACCATATTCCACTCGTCGTGGGCGGCATCATTCCGCCGGAGGACGAGATGGCGATGAAACAAATGGGCGTGCGCAGGGTCTACACGCCGAAAGACTATAAAATCACTGAAATCATGGCCGATGTGGTCGACGTGGTCGAACACGCTCATCTTACACCGGCTGACTGATTAAGTGCTGCCGAATAGACGACCCTTTTCGGTCATAAGCACAATGAAAAGACTGACAAGGCCAAGCACCGTAAACCCGGCAAGGATTGGCAGCACGGTCCCGTCATAGGCCCGGCCAATAACCCCGCCGATCAAACCGGCGAGTGTTGTCGTCGCGAACCCATAGGCTGCGCTTGCCGTCCCCGCAATCTCGCCGAGCGGCTCCATGGCGAGTGCGTTGAAATTGGATCCCATCATGCCAAAAAAAGCGAAAGCCAGCATGAAAAGTGGGAAAAATACAGGGAAAACAGGCCCGAGAGCTGCCATGGCAATATAGGCGAAGGCACTTACCAGAGTGAACCCGACAAGTGCGCCATGGGACAACCGCCGCATGCCAACCCTCTGCACAAGGCGCGAGTTGACAAAATTTGCCCCGGCAAGCCCGCCGGCAACCAAGGCGAACCAAAGAACAAATTCTTCCCCCATACCGAACACACCGGTCATCACCTGCTCAGCCGAGGCGAT
>JBCBAO010000273.1:0-3647 GCA_038532405.1 Pseudomonadota bacterium
CCAATTTTCAATGATGGGACGGACGCACCCTCCCAGCAGGACATCACCATCAATAATAATAAAGAGGTTGCCTGAGGTTTCAGGTCGCTTCGGGAGGGCAATCAATGAAATTCACCAAACGCTATCAATCGGTCTTACTTGGCTCTGCCGCAGCTTTTGCGCTGACCAGCCAGGCCGCTGTCTCGCAGGAGGTTATTGAAGCCAATGATGCCGAGAGTACGCGGAGGCTGAATGAGATCACAGTCACCGCGACGCGCCGCGAAGCGCCGATTCAAGATGTTCCGATTGCCGTCACAGCGCTTAACGCGGTCGAGCTGGAACGCCAGAATGTGCTCGACTTACGCTCGCTTGACCAATTATCGGCAAGTTTCAACCTGAATTCCTCAACCACAGAAACGAACGGGACAACGTTGCGGATCCGCGGTGTTGGCACAACCGGCAACAATATTGGATTGGAGAGCGCCGTCGGCGTTTTCCTAGATGGTGTATTCTTGTCCCGGCCGGGTATAGCCCTCGGCGATCTCGTCGATCTCCAGCAATTGGAAGTCTTGCGTGGTCCACAGGGAACGCTGTTTGGACGCAACACATCTGCAGGGGCGCTCAATATACAAACGGCGAAACCAAATTTGTCGGAAGTCGATGGATTTGCCAACGCGTCCTACGGCAATCTTGACTTTGTAAACGTGCAAGGTGGGTTCAGCCTTCCCTTGGTCGAGGACCAATTGGGCTTGCGGCTATCCGGCGCTTATCGGCGACGCGATGGTTTTGTAGAGAGTACGGCTGGGGAGGGGATCGACAGCAATGACCGGGACAGATTTCTTATCCGCGGTCAGCTTTATTGGGAACCCACCGATAATATTTCAATCCGTTTGATCGGAGACTATGCGGAGTCCAATGAGGAGTGCTGTGCGGCTGGCTTGATCCAAGAGAGTAATCTGTTCCTGCCTGGTCTTTTGCCTGGCGGTTTGTCTTTTGCAAATCTAGCAGGCCTCCCCAATCAGGCTGGGGCACCGGCATCTGGCTTTGAGGCTGCACAGACAGATCAGTTGACCAATGCTGAACAGTTCGAAAATCCATCTGATCAGTGGGGGATTTCTGGCCAACTGGACTGGGATTTGGGCTTTGCCAATCTGACTTATATTGGGGCATTCAGAGACTTCTCTGCCCAGAGTGTTACCGAGTCCGACTTTGTTGATCTTGAGGTCTTTTCCGTCGGTGGATCGACCGCAACGAACCCCGGTTTCGATGATTTCCCGAATTTTACTGATATCACCAACCAAACGCACGAACTTCGACTTCAGGGTAAGGCATTTAATGACAGGCTGGATTGGTTGATTGGCGGGTTCTATTCCAATGAAGAAATAGATTCTGGCGGACCACTAACTCTTGGTGCTGATTTCCAGCAGGCGACCAGCGTTTCAATTTTCCCGCTAATACCGCCCGGAAGCCCGTTGTCTGCTTTGACCAACCCGGCCAATTTCTTCGCGCAGGGCGTTGATGCAGCCGGTAACTTTGCGCTCAACCAGTTCGATCAGGACAGCAATTCATTCTCCTTCTTTACGCATAATACTTTCGCGATTACGGACGCTTTCGATTTTACGGTCGGGCTGCGATACGCCGACGAGAACAAGGACGGCTCTTTTGAGCAACTGGCTGCAACGCCACCAGGGGAGTCCGCGTGCTTTAATACACTCACGAACCCTCTTCTGGCACCCGGTGCACCCTCATCCGGCTTTGCCCCTCTTGCCACGACCCTTGCGTGTTTCCCATTCTCAACCTCGGTTGAAATTGCCCAATTGATACCTGGTGCGCCGACGCCGCAGGAATTTGATGACGAATTTAACGATGAGGAGTTAATCTGGACACTGAGAGGCGTTTACGCCCTCAGCGATGACATAAACGTCTATGGTAGCTTCACCCATGGGTTCAAGGCGGGTGGCTTTAACCTGGATTCTTCGGCTGCGGTATTTGGGGCAGATCCGACCTTTGAATCTGAGGAGATCGACGTCTTCGAACTCGGTATCAAGTCGACCCTGTTCGGCGGCCGCGTGAGGGCGAACGCCACGGTGTTTCACCAGGAAATCGATGACTTCCAGGTGCTCGAATTCACGGGGACACAGTTTGTCACGTTCAATGTCCCAGAAGCGCTTTCTACCGGTGCCGAACTTGAAGTCACGGCCCGGATTATTGATCAGCTTACCTTAAACACAGCACTGACTTATACAAATGCGCGTTATCCCAACGATTGCGCCGGCGATATCGCAGCGGCCAATGTCACCAATCTATGCGGTGAGGATCTCACCAATGCGCCCGATTTTGTCGGGATTTGGGGAGCGACCTGGGAAGATACGTTCAATGCTTTCGGGACTGACCTCGCCTATTTTGGTAATGTGAATGTAAGGTATGAGACAGAGCGCAGGACATCTACCCAGGCGACATTCCTAACATCGGATATTCCACTGCCATTTGCCATTCAGGATGAAAACACCAAAGTCAATCTCCGCGTGGGTGTCGGTAGTCCAGACGGCCGCTGGCAAATTGAGGGATGGGCCGTCAATCTTACTGATGAGATTACGCGCAATGTGACATTCAATGTCGCGTTTCGTGGCGGAACGTTTCTCGTGCCAGCCCTCGGCCCGGGGGCTGTCGGGCGGGGCGCATTTACGGCTGAGCCACGCACATATGGTGTTACCCTCAGAACACGATTCTAGGGGACGAAATCGTGTTCAATGGAAAGCGGCCCGTCAGCATGGGCGGGCCGCTGTTCCTGTCCAGGCGATAGAATTCGGAAGTCGTTTGTCAGGCTGGAGTGTTAAGGTTGCCCATTCTCGCTGTCTAATTCTTGATCCAATCCGGAACAAACGGTAGCCAAAGTTTTCGATCAGAATTGCAAACTCAGTGGTATGGATGGCGTCGGCGCAAGACAATTTTGAACCTTCCCAAGTCGGTATTGGTTGGATTCTTGATTCCCATATCAGGGAGAAATTAAAGCCGCTTGGAACCGAGGTGACGTTCGCAACGGGAAATCAGGTCTACCGGCCGGGCGATGTCCATCCCTTCCTTTATCTTATAGAAGAGGGGCGATTTTCGTTCTCCAGGATTGGTAAGAGTGGGCGGCGCGCCACCTTTGCCATTTTGGGGGCTGGGGGAACCTTTGGATTGTATCCGCTCTTCCTCGGTATTCCGCTTCTCTACCATTGCGAATGTATTGAGCGCGGCAAGATGGTTCGCCTTGATCGTGACAGTATGAATGCGCTCATCGACCAGGACGCTGAGGTTCGTTGGGCCGTGATCGACGCCCTGGCGCGGCGTTTAAAGCGGGTAACTGTTGCCTTCCATGATGAACGCATGTTGCCGCTTCGCCATCGCTTGGCCCTTCGATTGCCCGAGATTGCCGATAGGGATGGCAAGGTAACTCTCACCCAATCCCAGCTTGCAGACTTGTTCGGCGTATCGCGGTTTGCGCTCGGCAAGGCTTTGAAACCGTTTCGCCAAGAAGGGCTTATTGAAGTCGGCTATGGCGAAGTCGTTGTCAATAATCCGCAAGGTTTACGCGAGTATGGAATGAAAAACTCAGATCTAACAGAGGTTTAGGTTATTATATCGCCATCTGACTAGAGCTCGAATGTCAACAAGTTGACAGAACC
>JBCBAO010000274.1:0-3637 GCA_038532405.1 Pseudomonadota bacterium
TCCAGCATTTGTTTAGACGCCTGGGCGAAGCGGCTCTCGTCGCGGTCGAGCGCCGGTACGGACATAACGCCCGGCAAAGCCGCCGCCAGAGTAATCAGACCAAGCAGCACATAGGCTTTCGCCCCGGTGGACAAGCGTTGTAGCAATGTCATGGCCCAAACGGGTCATGCTTTGCCGGGGGAATGTCAAGCTGGGTCTTACCTTTGCCCGGGTCCCTCGCTAATGTGCCGGCGACGCGAAACATGCATATAGGGATGCTGCCGCCGCCGTGACCCCGACCTTGGAATTTTCCGTAATTGTGCCGGTCTTCAACGAAGCTGGTAATGTAGCCCGCCTGGTAGAGGAAATCTCGTCGGCCCTCGACGGGCGCGCCTATGAAATGATCTTCATTGACGATGCCTCGACCGATGAAACCCGGCTGGAACTTACATCGCTGAAAGACCGCTTCCCGACGTTGCGGGTTCTGCGCCACCGCGCGAATGCCGGACAAAGCCGGGCCCTGCGCACCGGCGTCATGGCAGCCCGCGGCCGCGTGATCGGCACCCTTGACGGAGACGGGCAAAACGATCCCCAGGACTTGCCCGAACTTTTCCGCCAACTTACCCGCGCAGACGCCCCTTCCGATCTTGGGCTGGTGATGGGGTTCCGCGCCCATCGCCGGGATACGATTTGGAAACGGATCGCCTCGCGGGCGGGGAATGGCGTACGGCGCTGGATTCTGAAAGATGACAGCTTCGACAGCGCGTGCGGGATAAAAGTCGTCTATCGCGACCTCTTCCTCGCAATCCCCTATTTCGACCATATGCATCGCTATATGCCAGCACTCGCCATGGCTGAGGGCCGAAGCGTCGAGACACGGCCCGTCAATCACCGCCCGCGGGATGCGGGGCGGTCTAAATATACAAATATCGGGCGCTTATTCGACGGGTTCGGCGATCTGAATGGCGTCGCCTGGCTGCTCCGCCGGCGCCGCCAGACCGGCGGCGTGGACGAAATTTGACCTTAAAGCTGCCAAGATCGCAGAGTTTTAAAGGACGGGGCCTGGGGTGTTTCTGGCGGATCGGTTAGAATTGAGCAAAATATATCATCCAATTTGATACGAGGACCCCTCGCCATGCCAAGCCACAATACATCTACCTTCGCAGCCGCCCTTGCCACTTTAAGCCTCGTCGCCTGCGGCGGTGCCTCCTCGCCCGCCGAAACGTCATCCCCAGCGCCCTCGCCCGCGGCAGACATCGCTGCACCTGCCCAGGACACGATCTCAATCGCAACCTTGAGAACCGCCACATTCACCGGCCAAAGCGACCATGTGACGACCGGACGTGTCTCCATTGCCGGCGCGGACGGCACCTACACCCTGGTGTTTGCCGAAGATTTCAGCCTTGATGGCGCGCCGGATCCCGTTGTCGGCTTTGGCAATAACGGGACATATGACCCAACGACCAAACTCGGCGCGCTGATCAACAAGACGGGCGCGCAAAGCTATCCCCTCCCCGAAGGATTAGACCCGCGCGCCTATGGCGAGGTGTATGTCTGGTGCGAACAATTCGATGTGCCGCTTGGGGTCGCCTCATTCCCATCTACGGTGACATCGGGCTCCACCGGCTCGTGACAAGTCGTTTCAAATCGGTCTATTTCGAACCCGGTTTGCGGGCTCTTTTTTGGCCCTCGCCTCTCGCCAGGGTCTGCGATAAGGTACTGGCAGGACGGCGCGGAGGGCGCTAATCATGTCTAGCAAATTGGGGCTTGGCTTGTTTGCCGCACGCCTCAGTCAGAGAAATCGGGCTGCGCGACGCCGCGGAGCCGTCGATCAAGAGGGTAGCAGTATGCGTGCCATGTTTTCGGTCTTTCCACTCCTGGCCATCCCGGTGATCATTTATAATTTGATGGCCATGGCCGGTGGCAATGTGGAGTACATCAACCCGGTATCGGGAAATTCAGTTGCCCCGCTTCTGGCGCAATTGGATTCGGTCATGTTCTCGATCGGGATGATTGCCAATGTAAAGTGGGAATTGACCGGCGGCGATGTGCTGATCGTGCTATCCATCGCGTTTTTATTTATGGAAATCCTGAAATCTACGAGCACCGGAACGGCAACGATTATGAATCATGCCGTTTCGATGATGTTGTTTATCGTTTGCCTGGTGGAATTCCTGCTCATGGCGAACTTCGCAACATCGGTCTTTTTCATCATCATGATTATGACCCTGCTCGATGTGTTGGCCGGCGTTGTGGTGACAATCGTATCGGCGCGCCGCGACTTTGGCGTATCCGGCGAACTCTAGGATGCATAGCCCGCAGACGCTGAAGCGCTAGTGGTCGGACTTTTTTGCGAGGGCTTCCAATTGGGCCTGCATGGCTGCCATTTGCGCCTGCATGATCGAGACCGGGTCGGTGATGTCGAAGTCCGGTTGATCGTCGTCCGTTTCTGCCTGACGCGAATTTGAGGCTTTTTTCGGCTTGGTCCCCGGCACCATCATTCGCATGGCGCTTTCAAACATGGCCATATTTCGCTTGGCCTGGTCCTCGAAAAGTCCAAGCGGCGTCATGGGAAACGCCTTGCCGAGGGTGCCGCGCCATTTTTCCTGGCGGTCGGCGAAACTGTTCATGCTCATATCGAGCCAGGCCGGCAGGACCGATTGCATGCCATCCCCATAAAAGCGGATGAGCTGGCGGAGGAAGTTTGTTGGCAAGGCTCCTTCGCCCTTGGTCTCTTGTTCGAAGATGATTTGGGTGAGGACGCTCCGGGTGAGATCTTCTCCGGTTTTTGCGTCGCGCACTTCAAAGTCGATGCCTTTTTTGACGAGGTTCGACAGGTGATCGAGGGTCACATAGGACGAACTCGACGTGTCGTAGAGACGCCTGTTTGCGTATTTTTTGATGATGATGATGTCATCATCGGATGCTGACTTTGCCATACCGAATGTCTTCCTGCTGTAGCAGACCCTACGCCCACCCAAGCGGCCATGCCGTATTTATACGACCAGTGTATAACCAAAATGCCCATTTCGCCTGCACAATTTTTCTGTATATGCAGTAAAAGCGTATCAAATACACTTTAGGGAGACCCCAAATATGTCAAGAACAGCGCTCGTTACGGGTGGAACGCGCGGTATTGGCCGCGCCATTAGCGAAGCGCTTGTCGCCAAGGGCTATAAGGTTGCCGCGAACTATGCCGGCAATGACGAAAAAGCAAAGCAATGCGCCGATGAAACGGGCGTTTCCTGCTTCAAATTCGATGTCAGCGACTATGATGCCTGCGCCGCAGGGATTACGGAGATCGAAAGCGCGCTCGGCCCTGTCGACATCGTCGTCAACAACGCTGGAATTACATGGGACGGACCGTTCCATAAAATGACGAAGGAACAATGGGACAAGGTGATCGCCGTTGACCTGACCTCGGCCTTCAATGTCAGCCGGCTGGTCTGGGAGGGTATGCGGGAACGCGGATTTGGCCGTGTCGTGAACATTTCCTCCATCAATGGTCAGAAGGGCCAATTCGGCCAGGTGAATTATTCTGCGGCGAAAGCCGGCCTGATCGGCTTTACCAAGGCCCTCGCCCAGGAAGGCGCGCGCAAGGGCATTACGGTGAATTGCGTGGCTCCAGGCTATATCGATACGGATATGGTCGCCGATG
>JBCBAO010000275.1:0-3611 GCA_038532405.1 Pseudomonadota bacterium
GGAAGTGAGACCCGCGACCCAGCTTCGCGCCGCCTGGTCCGGTTCCCCAAACCCGGCAAACGGCCCCTCAACCAAAAGCGTGAAGAGAAAGGCATGGCGCCGCCAGGTTTCCGAATAGGCCGTCAGCCCCTGATCAGGATCGGCAAAGACGTATTGCAGTTGCGGCCAGAGCAGGATTGCAGCCACGATGCAAAAGAGCCCGGCCAGCCCGGCCAGTTGGATCGGCTTGAACAGATAGGGCCGGACCAATGCCGGCGCGAGGAGGGCCGGCCAAAGCTTTACAGCGCTTGCGCCCGCAAGGGCAATAACGGCCAAATGGTGTCGCTTTAGCCTCGCAAGCGCGACGGCACCGATCAGGAATGGGACGATTAAAACATCCATATGCCCCGCATTGAACCCCTCGAGGATGACAACCGGGTTCCACCAATAGAGCCCCGCCCAAAGGGGTGAGCGGCGATAGAGGCTCAATGTGAACATAAGCAGAGCAAAGGCCCCAAGGTCCACCATGAGCAGAACGGCGCGCCAGCCATTCAGGTTGAACGGAGCGATAAAATACCCCGCTGCGAACGCCCCCTGGGCAATCGGGGGATAGATCGTTTTGAAATAGGGGTAATTGATCCGCCAATAGGGCTCAAAATGATCCTCGGTCAATTCCTGGAGCTGCGCCAGGTCCGGCACCTCGGACCAGCCAATCTCTTCCCCAAGCCGTGTGATTGGCGTTGCTTCTGCAGGGGCGTATTTATAGGGGTCCACACCATTGGCAACGACGGCACCGTCCCAGAGATAGCGATGCCAGTCATCTTCCATTACCGGGGTTGAGCCGAACATCATTGCCCGGGCTGCAAGTCCGATTGCGAAGATAAACAAAAGTCCATTTCGGCTCGGTGGCACTCGAGGGACCGCCCATAAGAGACCTGCGCAAACCAAGCCGAGGGCCATGGCTATAGCAATATATGCGTGGGTCGAGGGCGGGTTTAGCGGTGCGCCATAGGGAAAGTCATGGGATAAGAAAGCGACCCAGACATACCCTGCGAGGCTAAGTGCGCCGAGACCAAGCAGCGCATAGTACGCCGCCTGGCCCGCCTTGGGTCCGGAGAGGGGGGTAATCTCAGATGGCGCACACATGGTCATCTGTTATTACAAAGCCTGATGGCTCCAGTCATGCCCCTCTCCGAAGCTTCTTTTTTTAGGAGCCGACGCCGCCGCCACCACCGCCGCCGCTAAAGGCACCAGCGCCAGGGGAGGCTTGCTGGCGGATCACCAGCTCATCGGAACTGTAGCTGAACTTGCGGGTCTCGAACGTGGTTGCTTCTGCGAGTTTCTCAGCGGTGCTTGGCTTTGCAAGGCTTGCCAGGTGTGCACGGACGGCCTCCTGGTCTCCATCGAACAGGGCCTCGCCATACCAGTCATAGATCGCCGGGACTTGGGCTTTGGACCGGCGTACGCGCAGGCCTGACCGGGAATTTACGAAGTCCGCACCTTGCTCAGCAAGCGCTGTATGGACCGTCTCTCCGGTATAGGCCTCTTCTGGAAATCCGGCACCGCCTTTGCTGCCCTGGTAAAGGCCGTAGATCACGTTTGGCGTATCAGACCAATTTGCGAGAATGATGTTGCGCTCAATGTCATCAATTGAAAGCTCCACGCCCTGAATGGTTATGAGCTTTTCGGTCCACATTTCACCCGGTGCGTCAGCTGTGCCGCGTGCCCGTTCCAGGCGACGGCGTGAATTGCTTTCCGCCATGGCTTTCACCACAAGCATGTTGCGCGTGTTCAACCAATAGGCCAGCTGGTCGTCGCGGGAGAGCGAGCTGACCGGCACATTGCGCAAATAGCGTGTATATTGCGTCAGGAATCGCTGCCCTTGCTGTTCGACCGCTGCGTAGGAAATTTTTACCCGGCCACGCTCGACGTCCGTAAACGCGCCCATAAAGTCCGCAATCGGGTCGTAACGCACATTATACGTGCTGGTTTCAGCATGGACGGCGAACTGCTCCAGGGGGGCCGTGGTCGCACTGTCTGCTATTGCCGTCGGCGCGCCGAGGGCGAGGGCAAAGCTGGAAGCGAGCAGCGTATATTTGAGGGAGAAGCGGCGAGGCATGATCGTGTCCTTTTTGTGAGTTTGTAGAAAAGCAGGGGGACTTGAAACTCGGTTCTGTTTTTTGTTGCGCGATTAATGCCTTGGGTGGAACACGTGCGCAAAACACGCTGCATAACGTATCTGTTAGACCACCGAGACGAGTGCGTGAGGCAGCCAGTCCACTGCTTTCCGCGCCGTCGAGCTTGGCGCGGGGCGGGATCGTGCTAAGACATCGCCTGTAGAGACGCTTAATGAAGAGATCCTCCCATGACCGTGATGCGTAACACCGACCAATTGGTCGGCCTTGAACCGACTGTCCAAATCGACGTGAAGCAAGTGTTCGGGCTCGACACGGATATGGTCGTCCACGGCTTTGAAACCAAAACCGAATACGTCCCTGAAATCGACGACAGCTACAGGTTCGATCCCCAGACGACTATGGCTGTGCTGGCTGGCTTTGAGCACAATCGCCGCGTGATGGTACAGGGCTATCACGGCACCGGAAAATCGACCCATATCGAGCAGATCGCCGCGCGCCTGAACTGGCCGCTCATCCGCGTCAACCTCGATAGCCATGTGTCCCGGATCGATATGGTTGGCAAGGACGCCATTGTTCTGAAGGAAGGGGTACAAGTCACCGAATTCAGAGAGGGCATTCTGCCCTGGGCCCTCCAACGCCCAGTAGCGATTGTCTTTGACGAATATGATGCCGGACGTCCGGATGTGATGTTCGTTATTCAGCGCGTGCTGGAGGCTTCGGGGCGGCTCACCCTGCTGGACCAGAACCGTGTCATCGATCCCAATTCATTTTTCCGTCTGTTTGCGACCACCAACACGGTCGGTCTTGGGGACACGACGGGGCTCTATCACGGCACCCAGCAGCTGAACCAAGGCCAAATGGATCGCTGGAGCATTGTAACCACCCTCAACTATCTTGAGCATGATGCCGAGGTCGAGATCGTCCAGACCAAGGCAACCGGTGTGGACGAAGAAACACTTTCGAAAATGGTGCGCCTTGCCGATCTGACGCGGAATGCTTTCATGAATGGCGATATCTCCACAGTGATGAGCCCGCGGACGGTGATTACCTGGGCGGAGAATTTCGCGATCTTTGGCAATCTTGGCCATGCTTTCCGAATGACCTTCCTGAACAAATGCGATGAGTTAGAGCGGCCTTTGGTCGCCGAAATGTATCAGCGCTGTTTTGCTGAAGAGCTTCCAGAGAGCGCGCTCATGGTGAAAGTGGCTTGAGACAATGAGGCCGTGCCCCGCGCCAGTTTGAATTCCAGGGATGGATTTCTAACAAGTTCTTAGCTTCGGTGAGGTATGCCCGAACGGTATTGGGGCGGGCCTAACCGACGATGATTTCATTTTTGGTCTTTTTTCTGGGTGGATGTCTCGGCGCAGCGATCATATGGCAAACCGGCTTTGAAAAGCTGATCACTTATGTGCTGGCGCCGATTGCGCTTTGCCTGTTTGTACAGGCGGCCGTCCAGGGCATCGATACGATGGCAATTGGGACCGGACAGACAAC
>JBCBAO010000276.1:0-3605 GCA_038532405.1 Pseudomonadota bacterium
GGATCGCTTGGGACTCGACGGCGTGGCAGATCTTTTGGGTGAGGGGCGCATGGACGCGTCCGGCGATTTTACCAAAGGAGCAGGTCTCGACATGCCTGCGGTGAAACAGATCCTGGCTTTCGCTGAGGCCCGGCGGTCAACACGGGCCCAGACCCTGGAGGCACTCGCGCGCGCAGCCGGCGCCTCTGAGGACGCAAAGGCTGGTCTTGAAGAATTGGCGGGTATGGAAGTGGCGTTGGAGGCCCTGGGTGTGCCGCAGGAGGATGTGGTGTTCGACCCATCGATTGTGCGTGGACTTGAATATTATACGGGCTGCGTTTTCGAAGCAGAGCTTTTGGGAACAACCGAAGATGAGGCCGGCAATAGCGTACAGATCGGATCGGTTGGCGGGGGTGGACGCTATGATGATTTGGTGGCGCGATTCACCGGCGAACGTGTGCCCGCGACCGGCTTCTCGGTTGGGATCTCGCGTTTGGCGGCGGCCCTTGCCCTGGCGGGCGAACTTGATGGGCGCGGCGGACCAATCGTTGTTTTGAATTTTGACAAGTCCAATCCAGGGATCGCTCTGGAGATCGCAACGCAATTGCGCCGGGCGGGCCTGCGCGCGGAAGCTTATATGGGTGCATCTGGCATGCGCCCGCAAATGAAGTATGCCGACCGGCGCGGTGCCCCGGCCGTTGTGATGGCAGGCGAGGACGAACTCGCGAAGGGGACTGTCACCATAAAGGATCTGAAGGTCGGTGCGAGCAAGGCGGCCGCTATTGCTTCTAACAAAGAATGGCGAGAAAGCCGCCCGGGCCAGGTTGAAGTGCCGCGTGGAGAAATGATCACTGTCTTACAGGGCATCGTGGGGGCGGAGGCGTGACGATCGGACCTGGATCGGCCTTTAAGCGGATCGGCGGTACGATGGTCGACCCATCCATCGTTTTGCCGGCAAACCTTCCGCTTGAATTGTCCGGTGAAGTGGTGCGTGCGCGGCTTTGCGTTTTCACAGACCACCAGAACCGAGACATGGCCCTGCGTCCGGACCTGACTTTGCCTGTCGCTCTGGACGAGGTCGAGGCGAGGCGTGCGGGTGCGGAAGGTATCCGAGTGGCGCAATACGCTGCGCGAGCTTTTCGGATGCCTGCCTCCGTGGGGGATCCAATCGAATTTGTACAAATTGGCTGCGAGCGTTTTGGGGATGAGGGTGGCCCCGCCGTCGATGCCGATACGTTTGCCCTCGTGGCCGAAGAGGCTGCCGCTGCTGGCTTGAAAACGGCCCATACGCGCCTCGGCGATCTCGGGGTCTTTCAAGCGTTCGTGGACGCGCTTGATCTATCGGTCGCAACCAAAGCTGCTTTGAAGCGTGCCTTTCGTGAAGTGGGCGGGATTGGCGCACTGCTTGATCGCGAAACGCTGCCCTCAAGCGGCATGGCGAAGCGGCTAAAGGGCATGGATCGAGGTGATGCGCGCCAAATTGTCGATGATATGATCGAAGTTGGTGGACTTAGCCTTGTGGGAACACGCACGGCCGATGAGATCGTGGAGCGCCTACTTGAGACGGCGAATGCCGGCGATATTGCGGATATATCTGAGGAGGCGCGGACGGTGCTTGAGGCCGTCCGGCATTTTGAGGCGACCCCCGCAGAGGCAGCGGATGGCCTTGCCAAAATTGCGAGGCAGGCCGGCCTTGAAGGGATTGACCACGCCTTTCATGCCCTGGAGAACCGGCACAGCCGCCTGGCGAGTAGCGCCAAGGCCTATATGGACAGCGCCGTTTTCAGCATCTCATTTGGCCGGCGGTTCACCTATTATGATGGCTTTCTGTTTGAGATGTTCAAAGATGCCGCTGCGAAGATGCCATTCGGAGCGGGTGGGCGGTATGACCAATTGCTGCACAGGCTCTCGAACGGTGACGTTGATGCGACCGCAATCGGTGCTGTCATTCGACCCGATAGATTGCCCCCATACGGATGACCTAATCCATGACCGATCTTATCCTTGCCATACCGTCGAAGGGGCGACTGAAAGAACAGTCCGAAGCCTTTTTCCAATCTAGCGGCTTTAAGCTGTCCCAAAAAGGAGGCGACCGTGGATACGAAGCACGCCTTGATGGGCTTGAAAACGTACAAGTCCTTCTTTTGTCCGCGCGTGAGATTGCCCAGGGACTGATTGATGGGGCCTTCCATGTGGGAATTACCGGAGAGGATTTGCTGCATGACCTCTCAGAGCGACCGGGCGAGGATGCGCGGGTCATCAAACCCCTCGGCTTTGGATTTGCAGATGCCGTTGTGGCGGTGCCGAATGCCTGGCTCGACGTTTCGAAGATGGCAGATCTTGAAGCAGCTGCTGCCTTGTTCCGCGAGCGCCACGGACGGCGGATGAAGGTCGCAACGAAATATATGAGGCTGACACGGCGCTTCTTTGCAGCCAATTCCGTCGGAGAGTATCGCCTTGTCTATAGTGGTGGTGCGACGGAGGCAGCCCCGGCATCCGGCGCGGCGGATTTGATCGTGGACATTACGACCAGTGGCGCAACGCTGAAGGCAAACGGCCTGAAGGTGATCGATGATGGCGTGATCCTGAAAAGTCAGGCTTGTCTGACCGGGTCTCTTTTCGCAGATTGGACCGATCAGGCGCAGGCCGCTTTGCGAGGTCTCCTCGGCCCCGTTGAGGCGCGCAGCGCCGCCGTTGATTTGACGTTGCTTGGACCGGCAAAACCACTGCCTGCCAAATTGGTCGACACGTTGGGATTATCACAATATGGCCCGGCAAGTGTGACGTGCCCCTCGGCACGGGCGACAGAAATCGCCCAGATGTTAACCGAGCAGGGTTATGGACCTGTAAGTGTTCAGCAGCCGGACTTTATATTCACGGAGCATTTGACACTGTTCGAAAAATTTTTCTCGAAAGTGTAATGTGGGCTTGACACCAGGGCATAGTTTGGTGATCCATATTTAGGCGAGTTTCTGGGAGGAAACATGCCAATGGAAAGCGCGTCCAGCCGGACGCGTTTTCTTTGTTTGTAGGGTAAGAGAAAGGTGTCAGATCAGCCGCGCGACGGCTCAGGGTGTGTGTTGGGGGCTCGAGAGGGCATCGACACAACTGATCTGACTTGCTGATTATCAATAAACACATATTGAAAAACGTCAAGTCCGTATCTTTATTCAAAAAGTGACAGTTTGGTAATTTTCGATTTGGATACTGTAAATTCGACGCAGGCAGTCGTCTCGGTGTTGACTTCGATCCGGGGCTGATCATTCTGCGCCACTGTCTTAAGCCCAAGACCCCCATGAGGATATCATGTCAGATCCGCGCCAACATATTATGCCCGTCTACGCCCCGCCACCAATTGCGTTTGAGCGTGGCGAGGGGACGCGACTGATTGCCGAGGATGGCACACCATATCTGGACTTCATATCCGGCATCGCGGTGACCGCTCTCGGACACTCCCATCCGGCCCTCGTTGAAACGCTCACGGAACAGGCCGGAAAGCTTTGGCATACGTCTAATATGTTCCGCGTCCCGGCAGGAGAAGTCCTTGCGGAAAAGATGTGTGCCCTGACATTTGCGGACCGTGTTTTCTTCACCAATTCCGGCACGGAGGCCGTTGAGTGTGCCAT
>JBCBAO010000277.1:0-3563 GCA_038532405.1 Pseudomonadota bacterium
TTTTACGGATGAGGAGCTTTCCGCCCTCGATAAATTCGTACGCGACAATACCACAGACCGCTTTGGCCCGGTCCGCGCCGTTACCGCCACCGAGGGCGAGGGACTTGTTCTAGAAGTGGCGTTTGAAGGGCTACAGCGTTCGGCACGGCACAAATCGGGCATTGCCATGCGGTTTCCGCGAATCCATCGGATTCGATGGGACAAACCTACTCATGAGGCAGACCGCCTCGACACCCTCGTTTCCATGCTTCCCGACTGATAACCAATTCTAGATGCTGCCGGAAAACTATGCTCTAATTTGAGTGTTCGCTGGGGACGACCATGCCTGACTTGCTTGAAAAACGCATCATACGGAGTTGCCCAAATTGTAGCTCTCAGGATCATAAGACCATTGAGAAATTCAGCACGGACAAATGGTCAACGGTGCGATGTGTACGATGCCATTTCATTTTTCTGAGCGAGGCCCCGGAATATGAAACGCTTTCGGAGGATCTCGCCTGGACCAAACAGTTCGAAAAAGAAAAGGTCCGGCGCAAGGAAACCCAGCCCATCATTGCCTGGCTTGACCAAAAAACGAGATGGCGACTGCATATCGCCCGGGATGATGAATGGGCGTATATTTCCGATAGGGTATCGTCTGGCCGGGTCTTGGATATTGGGTGCGGAAAGAACAATCATATCCCAGCCGCGTTCATCCCCTATGGCATTGAAATCGAGAAAGCTGCCGCAGAGGCTGCAGATGTACTGATGCGGGCAGCTGGAGGCCAGGCCATCCATGCCCCTGCCCTGGACGGCCTTGCAACCTATGACGATGATTTTTTCGACGGAATTATCATGCGCTCATATCTGGAGCATGAGTTGAACCCGAAAGAGGTGCTTCTGGAGAGTTTTCGGGTTTTAAAGCCGGGCGGCGCTATTTATGTGAAAGTTCCGAATTTTGGGACTTTGAACCGGCTTGTCAGGGGAATCGACTGGTGCGGCTTTCGGTTTCCTGACCACCTGAATTATTTCGATATTCGCGGCATGACCTTAATGGCGACAGATTGCGGCTTCGAAATGGAGCTGAAGAACAAGATAACGCGCTATACCAACGACAATATGCACTGTTTTCTGACGAAGCCCGCTTAAATAACATGCGTCGATGTATGCGGCTCTCGCCAAGCCGTGACTGGAATATCGTGAAAAATTAGCGCATGAGCAAAAAGCAATGCCGATCCCTACCCGTTTTCTTTTGCTGCCTGTCGCTCTTTTGCAATTGCTCGCCGCCTATGTGCCGACGGTCCTGGGCTGGGGCGAACCGATTGGCACACGGGCCACGGCAGATGGTATACCGCCCGAGCTGCCACCCGGTTTATTCTTCGCGATCTGGGGCCCTATTTTTCTAGCCTATGTCGTCATCGCAATTTACGCGCTGGCAAAAGATACCGAACTGGTCCGCAGGCTTGCCTTTCCACTCGTCATAAGTGGCCTTCTGACGGCGATATGGATGGTATCGTCCCAGGTGATCGGCAATCCTCTGATGGATTTTGTTCTGCTAATACCAGTTTTCTGCGCCACATGGCTGGCTGCTTATCGCTTTGATACTATGCGCGGGCTTGGGGGCAGCGTGATGAAATGGACCGCTGATATTCTGACGGGCTTACTTGCCGGGTGGCTGACAGTCGCTACCGCCATCTCCGTTCCACGCGCAGGCCGTTACTTGCTTGGCCAAGGCCCAACGGATTCAGAATGGATATCGCTCTGGTCTGTGATCGCGACAATAAGCGTGGCGACATATGTGTTTAAGCGCCGGATCAGCAGAAGCGCATGGTATTACTGGGCGGCAGCGTGGGGTTTGCTGGGCATCATTGTTAACAATTGGACCCGAACCGGCTTTGGCTATTTTGGCTGGATTACGCTATTTTTTGGCATCTGGCTGATTCAAAGGCGGCTGACGCGCGGTGCAAACGGCGCTATGGCGCAGACTTGATCAGACTGCCAACCAGGACGACCCAATGGACCTTTCCAATATCGATCTACAAGCCCTGCTCACACAGTATGGTCCCATGCTGCTTGCGGGAGCCATCCGCGTGCTCGGGGCGCTCATCGTCCTCGTCATCGGTTTGCGGGTGGCGAGTTGGCTCGGCCGACGCGTTAAAGAGGTTGCCGTCACCCAGGACGCGATCGACGATACCCTCGGCAGCTTTTTCGGGTCTATCGTCAAATGGCTGACAACCATTGCTGTTATCATTGCCGTCTTGCAGGTATTTGGGGTTCAGGCGACAAGTTTTGTTGCCGTGCTCGGGGCCATGACGCTAGCGATTGGTCTTTCGCTTCAAGGTGCCCTTGGCAACATTGCATCCGGCATCATGATCATGACATTCCGTCCCTATCGGCTTGGCGATTATGTCGAACTGGCAGGCACCGGCGGCACTGTTCGAGACATCAACCTTTTCCAGACCATCTTGTCCGCCGTCGACAATGTGAAGATCATCGTGCCTAACAGCCAGGCGATTGACGGCGTCATCAAGAATTATTCGGGCTTTACGACCCGCCGCGTCGATATTGTTTTCAACATCGATTATGAGGACGACATGGACGTGGCCCTCGGTGCGATCTCAGACCTCGTCGCAGCCGACACCCGGATCCGCAGCGAACCGGAGCCTTTTGTGAGGGTGACCAATCTCGGCGCGAGCGCCATTGATATTACAGTGCGCGTTTGGACACTGACATCGGACTATTGGGATGTCCGCTTCGATCTGACGAAGAAAGGCAAAGAAGCCCTCGACGCAGCTGGGATTACGATCCCGTATCCGCACACGGTCATGGTCCAGAAGCCCACAGGAATACCAGACTAGTCCCCCCTAGTTTGTCGATACAGACTGCTCGGAGCCAAAGCTGGGCGCTCAACGAAAACCCAAAGCGCAAGACTTGCCGCTAGCGTTAGACCAATCGCTGCGACAACGCCAATTGCAGGATGAGCCTCGAAAAGGGAGAGGCCAATTAAAGCCTGGATGATCGGGAAATGCACAATATAGATCCCATAGGATAAGTCGCCAAAGCGGGTCACCGGCAGGCGAGGTCCCCGCGTCCAGGCCATCCAGGCAACCAGACCTGCGAGCCCGAGCGGGCGAAAAAACTCGGCCCAAGGCCAAAATACGGATGCAAGGCACAGAACAGCGCCCGCGCCCCCAATCCATGGGAGGTGGCGTTGCACTTTATGCTTCCACACCCAAAGGCCGATCCCACAGACAAAGAAGGCCATCTGCCCAGGAAGCTGCCGCGCGAGTTGCGCATAAAAGAGGTCCCCCTCACGCGCAGCCAAATTTTCAAACCCAAAACGCCATAGCTCCGAAGCCACATAGATCGCGCAAAAGAAAATCAGCAACCCTCCCCTTCGACCCGCAAGGCGTGCGCAAATCGGGCCCAATAAGACCAAGCTGAGATAGAACATGACCTCGATTTTTAAGGTCCACAGGGCACCGTTCACGGCTTCAAATCGCTGTCCTTCGAACAAGCCAGGCAGGGTCGGCACCAGGAAATTCGCAAAGGCGAGATTGGCTCCAATATATCCAGCAATTTCA
>JBCBAO010000278.1:0-3556 GCA_038532405.1 Pseudomonadota bacterium
GCCCCGGTTTTTGCGGCAAGTTACTATTTCGGGCCGACGAAAACAGGCCCAAGGCCGAGCCCAAGAAGGCTTGCAATAAGTGTATACAGGGCAACAGCGAAAGCGCGTGTCTCGTTCTGGGCAAGGGTCTGTATCGCGGCGAACGTCGACCCGAAATAGTAACTTGCTGCAAAAACCGGGGCTGCGAACATCAGCAAGGCGAGATTGGCGTTTTGAACATGCAGGCCGATACCTGCTGGGATAACAGACAGGGCAAGCAACCAGGCATTTGCTGTTAGGGGAGCCGCGATGGATCGCTTTAACAGTCGGTCGGAGGTCTGCCCGCCGATCCAGGACGCAAATCCGCCGACAAGGCCAACCATGACGCCAAGTTTCCAGCCAAGCTCAGCATACCCCATCCCATGTATACGGACGAAGAAGCTTCCATAGAAACTGCCAAAGCCATAGGCAACGAACTGGACGAGGGCTCCGGCAGCAATCAGATGCCAATAGGCCCGTTTTCCAGACAGAGCGCCGACCCCCTCCTTGAAAGACAATCTGCCCGGTTGTGGTTTCAGCGCATTGCGAAGGCTAAGGGACCTGTTTGAATCCTTAACGGTTAGCCAAACGAGAACAGCAACAAACACACCCGGTAAGCCCGCGGCCATGAAGGCAATGCGCCAATTCAAGTTTTCAACAATCCAACCACCCCCTGCATAGGCAAAGAAAGCGCCAATCGGGATCGCCATGCCGAAAATGCCGAGGGCACTCGCCCGGCGTTCCGGTGGGAAAAGATCTGAGATGAGGGAATGGGAGGCCGGCACCGATCCGGCTTCGCCAACGCCCACGCCAATGCGAGCAAAAAAGAGCTGAACAAAATTACCCGCCAACCCGCAAAGCACCGTCATGCCGGACCAAACAGCAAGTGCTATGGAAATGATCTTGCTGCGATTCCAACGGTCCGCCAGCGCCGCAATCGGCATTGCCAGGGTCGTATAGAAAATGGCGAACGACAAGCCACTCATCAACCCGACCTGGGTATCGCTCAGATCGAGGTCTTGTTTGATGGGCTCTGCGAGGATCGCGATTATCTGCCGATCCAAAAAGTTCAGCATCATCACCAAAAACAAGAGCCCCAGATAGTAGCGGGTACGCCCCCGGGTCTCCGTAGACAGGTTTGGCGAAGCGGATGCCACGGATGGAGGGGCCATAAGCGCTACCCTGACTGATTAGGGGTTGTCACGATGGCATCAGATAACAGTCTTCAGAATTTTAACAACATCGTCGCTCGCTTCGAGGTGGGGCATATGCCCAACACTGTCGAGCCAATGTAGTGTCACCGATGCGGGAAGGGCGCTTTCATCCGGTGCGCCAACAATCTGGTCTGTTTTACTGGACATGATCGTGATGGGCGCATCAATTTTTTCGAGCTGATTGCCGAGGTCTGCATAGGCAGGATCATCCCCCTTCAAATTGTCTTTGATTTTCGTCAAAGCCGCTTCTGCCCCATCGAGGCGCTTGGTTTTGATCAGGTCTTCCAGCATATCCCGGCTGACCATATCCTCATTCGCAAAGAGCAATTTGGCTGGTTCTCTGAGGTCCCGCGCCCGGCGTGCAGATACGAACCCATCCAGATATGTGCTGTTGAGATCGCCGCCGGGCAGGCTGGCCGGACAGACAAGGCTTAAGGAGGAAACGACGCCATTGAGCTGTCCGGCCACCTCAATGGCAATAGCGCCACCGAGGGAATGCCCAACCAGATTAACTTTTTCGAGATCGAGAGACTTGATCGCTGCAACAATGCCTGCTGCGAGCGTATTCAACTTTCCATCGGCGACATCTTTGGAAGATTGGCCATGTCCTGGAAGTTCGATTGCATAGACAGGGTGTTCTGCCGCGAGGGCTGGCTGAACAAGCATCCAATTATTCAGGTCCCCGCCGAAGCCGTGCAGCAAGACCACCGGCGTGCCGTCGGTATCTTTTCCCATGACACCGACACGCAACGAACGACCGTAAACATCGACATTTGTTATCTCCAGCCCTGCGTCATCGTCGTCAGCCTCACCGGGGACGAAATTGCTGGCAAAATCTGCGATGAAAGCGTCGATGTCGGCGTCTGAAACATCGGCGTCTGCCAGAACGCCAATCAGGGCTCCAACGGGCAGTGTTTCCCCAGGTTGCGCAACGATACGTCTTAGAATGCCGCTCTTATGTGCTTCGCAAACATTTGTGATCTTTGCGGTCTCGATATCAACGAGGTCCTCACCATCGGCGACTTCTGCGCCCTCGGCAGCCCACCATTCGACGATCTTGCCTTCCTCCATGGCAAGGCCCCATTTGGGCATTTTTATCGGTTCAATAGTCATTTATTACGATGCTCCCCGGATCGTAGAATTGCGGTCATTTGCACAGATTGGTGTTTTAGGAATTAAGGTATTTGTCGAGTGTTTGATGGAAATGTCGAATGCGGCTTTCCTGGTAATTGCCAAGTTCTAGCCGGCCATTGGCAGAGGCTTTCATACCCTCCTGGACAAAGGGCAAATTCGCCATATCCTGGTCGAAAACATTCGCCAATCCAGTGCCGATTATATGCGAGGCCGACGTAAAAGGCTCATCTTCAGCAATCAGGAACATTTGTGGACTTGCAGGTGGTTTTTCGCCAACTTTCCCACGTGTAAGAATTCGCACTTCCATGAGGCAATGATCTGCATCTTTCCATGGCAGCCAGCGGTAAACGATGTTTGGGATAAACCCGCCCCAAGGCGCAAAATTTGGGAATATGTTATATGTGAAATTATCGGTCATCTCGCTATCCGACATGTCCGAGTAATCACGCCCTGACATGGCACTGAAAGCCTTCCGATTGGCTTCAGCTATAACCTTGCGGGCAAACACCGGGTCGTCTGGCGAAACTTCGTGGTCTTCGCCGAAGATGCTAAACCTGTCCGGCGTTACTACCCTGCGGCGCGGATTAGCCTCTTCTTTATCGTCTTCTTTTTTGTCACCTCCTGAATTTCCCGCAAACTGAGCAAGTTTATCAAGAATGTAGGATTGGTCATATTTGTCAGCGATATGGGGCGATAACACGGCGGAAGGCGTGATTGCGCGGTTCATATGATCGCCATATAAGTCATACCGTGTATTCGCATCTCCGGTGAAAGGTAAGATCTGGGGGTGGGTTGTGATGGAGTGCCATGCTTCCATGAAGGCTTCTGCTGTCGCCTTCCAATTGGCTGGAATAACACGCCCAATCCATGCCACGGTATGGCACTCATCAAGTCGCCAGCGTTCATAATGCTCAATTGCTGGGCCGACCCATTCACGGAAACTTGGTATGTCTTGTTTTTCCGAAACCATGATGAAGCCCTGCCACCTATCGACGCGCAATTCAGGCAGTGACATTTTATCTTCGGACAAGTGCGGAAAATCCCAGCGGCAGGGAATTTCTTTCAGACTGCCATCATTGTTCCAGGTAAAACCGTGGAAGAGACACTTCAGTTCGCGGGAAAATCCAGATTTGGTGCGTAATTTACGACCTCGGTGGAGGCAAACATTATGAAAGGCACGGACAGTTCCA
>JBCBAO010000279.1:0-3515 GCA_038532405.1 Pseudomonadota bacterium
AAGCGGCACGGCTGGCCTATGAAGAAGCCGAGCTATTGATTGCAGAGTGGCAAGCGGCTGGGGATGAGCGCGCAGAACTCCACCTAAGTGAATATTCAAATCCTGATCTAAAAGCGCTGGACCGACTGCCCCCTAAAGTAAGTTCCCTAACGGCGTTGGAACAACTTGACCTCAGAGGCGCGCAGATCAGCGACCTTACGCCACTCAAAGATATCAAGAGAATGCGGAAGCTCAACCTCAGCGACACGAAGGTCAGCGACATCGCGCCAATCGCGGAGATGCGCGCTATGGCGGAGTGGAGTAAGAGTCATGGTGGGGAGCTGCTAGGTGCGCTATATTTCGACTATTGCCCCAATCTGCCGGATCGCTATCAGGCCATTACGAAGATCTTTGACAACAAAGAACGCACCCTCGCCGCGCTGAACCAAATTCGCGAAGACGCTGGTCTAAGCTCGGTTGAGGATTGGCTTGCGGGCGTGGCTGAGGACGATGCGCCAAGGCCACCGGCACTTGATGAGCTGCCCGAGCAAGGCCAACAACCGATACGCTTCACCGAGGCACCGGGCCAGCCCATAGATCTGGAGATTGAAGACAGGGGCGACCCATCTGACATCGACAAGACTTTGGAAATGGCTCTACGCAGTCTCGTCACCCCCATCGCCGAGGCCGGGGCAAACCTCTATGGAGAGGCCCTCGGCCAAGACTTCTCTGATTATCTCTCAACGCTGGATGCCGAACCGTCCAATATCCGCAGCACGCGCCTTTGGCTTGCCGGCAACAAGCTGCGCCGTGCGCTGAAAACCGATGAGCTGCGCCAAGCGCGCGCGATTATGGATGAGCCACCTTTGCCACCGGAGGCAAATCAAGGCCTGCGGGCGATTGTCGAAACCCATAACGCATATTTGGCGCGGGACGCCACCGGCATCGCTCTGGATGCTGCGCGCCCGGGGCCTGAAGAGCGGACAAAAGACCAATACGCGCTGGAAGCAGCTCGCCCTCTCATCGAACACCTGCAGGATGAGATAGCGACGCCGCGCGCTCAAAACCTGTTGGCAAGCACGCTTGCGTCCAGCGAAACGGCAAGCGAGGACAACACGCTCGACGCGCGCCAGATTGAACGGCAAGCTGAGGCTTTGACGGAAGATTTCGCCATTGCGATCGCCCGGCAAGTGATGGCTGGCTTATACGAGGCCGGGGCCTTGGACGCGCTTGCTGCTGGCGACGGCCTACAAACCTCAAATGGATCGACCCGCATGAGGGACTGGGCCATTGGCGGGATTGTCGGGGGTGGATCGTGGGAAGGGACGAAGGCGCTGCTTGGCTGGATCGGGGCGAATACTGAGCTTATTCTCACATATATGACGTCGTCCCACGCGCCGCAGACGCTGATCGATGTCATCAGATTTGCAGCCTATGTCGCGCGGCTTCTCGGGCTTTAATGCCAGTTGCTTAAGGAGGAGGGCAATCTCCGTTACCCCGCCCGCGCCAGCCGCGTTAGGCAAAGCGCTGAAATCAGGGCCGTGGCGAGTTCGAAGGCGCTGAAGCCGATCAGGCGGGCGGATGGAACGCCGTCGAGTGGTAGGGCGAAGATGCGGGCGACCACATAACCACCCGTATAGGCAAGGAGGAAGAGGAGCGCGGGCCGAGCGTATTTCGCGTAGAGGCCGCCAAGGAGGCAAAGTACGGCAATGCCGAAGCTGACACCGCCATAGACGCCGCGCAGCTCGTAAAGGCCATCGGAGGTGATCGTTTCCGCGGCACCGAGGCCATCTGCAATCAGATGGGGGTTCAAGAAGGCGTAGGCAGCGAAGGCTCCGTAGAGCACGGCGTTCAAGATCAGATAAGCGCGGACCATGACGGTTTCTCCCGGGTTTTCAATGGTGTAGATTGATCATGAGCGCCCCTGTCGCTCAACCCCGAAACTGCGGTGGCAGCGCCGGACGCAAACTGCCCTAGACGCGTCACATTGCATTTCTATGGTGATTGCGAAGATTCATATGAGCGGGGACATCTCTCATGGTTCGTATTTGCTTGTTGGTTCTAGCCGCCGTTTGGCTTGGCATGGGCGCGTCTCTCGCGCAGGCGCGGGTGGCGCTTATTATCGGCAATTCGGACTATCGCACGCCCGGCTGGCAGCTTGCCAATCCGGCCAATGATGCCGCGCTGATGGGCGAGGCTTTGGAGGAGATCGGCTTTGAGGTGCACACTTTGCTCGATGCCGACGAGACTGCCATGGAAACCGCCTTCCGGGACCATGGCGAACGGCTCGCCGCGGCGGGGCCAGGCACGGTCGGGGTCTTTTTCTATGCGGGGCACGGCGTCCAGTCTGAAGGGTTGAACTATCTGGTGCCGGTGGATCTGAGGGCGCAGACCGAGGCGGATGTGTGGGCCGGCGCGCCGCGGCTCGATAATCTGTTCCGCCATTTGCGGCGGGCGGGGAATGAGACCAATTTCATTATTCTGGACGCCTGCCGAAACAATCCCCTGCTCTCCTCCAGCCGCAATGTGTCCGGCGGGCTGGCAGCAGCGACCGAGCGGGATGCGCGGGGCATGCTGATCGCCTATGCGACGGAGCCTGGCGCGGTGACGGAGGATGGCGCGGGACAGGCAAACAGCCCGTACACCACAGCCCTCGCAGACTTGATCCGTGAGCCTGGCCTGTCCGCTGAAGCCCTGTTTCGGCGGGTTGCGACCCGGGTGGAGGAAACCACCGATGACCGCCAGCGCCCCTGGATCGAAAGCGGCCTGCGCGGGCGGAAGGATTTCTGCTTTGCCGGGTGTGACCTGTCGGACGATGCGGCGGACTGGCAGCGGCTGAGCGCCTTGAACACGGCAGCCTCTTTCCAGGCCTATATGGGGCTGCACCCGGCCGGCGCGTATGTCGCCGAAGCAACTGCAGCCCTGGCGGAGCTTGGCGCGACTGCGACCAGCCCTGCGCTGCGAGGCGAAGCACCGCCAGGCCAAACGCGGGCGATTGGAGAAGGTAGCGTTGCCGCGCCGACCGGGCCCGTCACCGGCATCCGGCTGCTTCGCGTTCTGAAAGCCGATGACTGCGTCGACCTTGGGGGAACCGCGATCAATGAGTGCAGCGTCTTCTCCGCCGCGTTCAACCCGACACGCGACCAGGTCGCAACCTCGTCTTTTGATGGCAAAGCGCGGCTCTGGAACCCGAAAACCGGCCTTGTGGAAACGACGCTGACCGGGCACCGCGACCGAGTCTATTCGGTGGGCTACAGCCCGGACGGAGCGCGGCTCGTGACGAGCGCGCAGGACGGCTCGGCCCGCGTGTGGGATGTGGCAACGGGGAGCTTGCTGACAGTGCTAACCGGGCACACACGCGACGTGCGCCGCGCCGTGTTCAGCCCCGATGGACGCCGGATCGTGACAGCGTCGGACGATGGATCGGCCTGGGTGTGGGATGCAAATGATGGCGCGCCGCTTCTGTTTCTGGAAGGACATGAGGCGCTGGTCGTCTCCGCCGCCGTCTCACCGGACGGGACGCGCATTGCAACGGC
>JBCBAO010000280.1:0-3489 GCA_038532405.1 Pseudomonadota bacterium
GAAGACGCTGTCAAAGCCTATCGCGCCGCACTGGAGGAACGCACACGGGACCGTGCACCGCTCGACTGGGCCGCGACGCAGAACAATCTCGGAAATGCGCTCAGTACCCTTGGGAAGCGCGGCGATGATGCGGCCCTGCTGGACGCTGTTAAAGCCTATCGCGCCGCACTGGAGGAATACACGCGAGACCGCGCGCCGCTCGACTGGGCCATGACGCAGAACAATCTGGGCAATGCGTTTGAGACGCTGGGCGACCGGGGGGGCGGACTGGAGCGCTATCGCGCGGCGGAGGCCCATTCCTTAGCGGCGCTGGAGGTCTTTGAAGGCCGCGCGCCTGCCTATGCAGAGATCGCAGAGCGCAATCTAACGCGTGTGCGCGGGAAGATTGCGGGGCTGGAGGGGGAAGCTTAGCCCGCCAGGGCAGCTGTGGACGCTGAAGCGTGTTTACAAGTTTTGTTTCGTGTGTAAATTTTTGATCTGTGAAGCCCGTGGGAGAGGAGGCGTGCATGAGACAAGGCCAAGCCAGCCGAACCGCGGTGCGGGTGGCCTCCACCCTGTTAACGTTGAACGAAGTGCCGGCCTGGTCCGGGAAATTGCCGGCCGGGCTCGCGGCCGAGACCGAGGCGATCTTGCTGAAGGCCGGCCTGCCGGGGGTGGGGCCTGCATTCATCGCCGACTGTAAAAGCCCGCGCACGGTCGCAAATTTCAGCCGCTATGAACGCTGGGTGCCGGGCATGTTTGAGGGGTTTGGCCGGCGAAAATGTTTCATGGAAGCGGCCTTTGAAGGGGCGATGGCGGACGGGATCGACCAGGTCGTGATCATCGGCGCGGGGTTTGATACACTCGCCCTGCGGCAGGCGCCGGCGCATCGGCATGTCACCTTTGTGGAGATTGACCATCCGGCGACCCAGGCGGCCAAACGGCGGGGCTTGCAGGGGGTGGATCTGCCGGCCAATCTGGTCTTCCTGGCGGCGGATCTTGGCGTAACGTCGCTTGCCGAGGAGCTGGAGCGGCTGGAGCTTTCCGGGCAATATGACCGGTCGAAGGCGAGCTTTGCGATCCTTGAGGGGCTCTTGATGTATCTCAGCGCGCGGGATGTGCGGCATGTGTTCCAGAAGCTTTCGGTGTCGGCGGCGACGGGGAGCCGGGCGGCCTTTTCCCATCTTGTCTCCCTCAACCAGCACTATGTGACGCAAGGGATTGTTCGCCTGATGGGTGAACCCTGGCGCTCGGCCTGCCGGCCCGATGCGCTGTCGAGCTACCTTCCGGGGCCGTGGCAGGTGACCGAGACGGCCCCGCTCGTCACCCCCCGCGACCTGGAGGGATATGCGATTGCCGCGCGAAATGCCGCCTAAAGGTGGTTGACGCTGGTGCGTCGGCACCTCACATGGTGGAAAGAGATGCGCGCACGCGCGCCAATCAACGAGGCCTTACCATGACCGATGCCACCCACGCCGCCATTGACGACGCGGTGAAAGCCAATGACATCCTCTTGTTCATGAAGGGGACGCCGACCTTTCCCCAGTGCGGGTTTTCCTCCACCGTCGTCCAGATCCTCGACTATATCGGAGCTGAATATACGGCGACGAATGTGTTGGAGGACCAAAACCTGCGCGAGGGGATCAAAGCCTATTCGGACTGGCCGACAATCCCGCAGCTCTATGTGAAGGGCGAATTTGTCGGCGGATGCGATATCATCAAGGAAATGTTTGAAACTGGCGAGCTGAAGGGCTTCCTTGCCGAAAAGGGCATTGCGCTGGAAGCGGCGGAATAGGCACCGGATCCGGCCAGCGGCGGCTCAGGACGGGCCCTTTGAGCGATATGCACCTAGGCGAAAACGTAGAGACCGCCCAGCAGCAAAAGCGGTATTACCGCCATACCGAACAGATTCCGGGCAAATACGAAACGGGAGACCCAGAGGTCCAGTTCAGCATCATGGCTCGGCCGCGTTGTCGTGACCATTTCGACATTTGAGCCTTTGATCTCGGTATCGTCGGATACGATATAATCCTTCAACATCGGCGCGAAGACGAGACCGCCAAAATAGAAGATCGCGCCATAGACGGCCCCGGCCATGGCAAGCGCAATGGCAGCGACAGCAATGCTGAAATCCTGGAAGCCGCCCATCAGATACAGGGCGATGCCAAAGGCGAAAATACCGTCGGATATGGCCGCCAGGCGCAAAATACTCAGTGTACGATAATTTGGTATATTTGGGTCCGGATCTGCCATGGCTTTACTCCACCGAAATCTGCCGCACTTCGCCGGGACTGTGGAAGAAATCCTGTCCCGTCGCGACGAGGTTTGCCGGGGCCTCAACCGGCACATGCACGCCGATGGCACCCGCCGCATTGATGCGGGTTTCCAGGATCGCCGTGCCGGCCTCGCTCAGGAAAAACCAATAGGGCGGAAAGGCCGCATCGGTACGCGCGGCCTGCCAATAATTTTCATAGGGAGCGAAATGAGCGTCTGCGGGGTCGGCGTCGCCCATATGGATCACGGTCGCCGTGTCCCCCAGGGTTACCCGGTAGACCATGTTTTCAATCGACCTGCGCTGCGCGCCGCCAGCATGGGGAATGCGCACGGCCTCAACCGTCATATCCTGCAGCGCGACGCGCAAAGGATCGTCGCCATAATCAAGACCCATGGGGATAAACCGCGCCGCCATCCCATCACCCACAGCGCCCGTTGCCAGGAGTGTATCAAGGGCCTGGGGCGGGGCGATAATGAAAGCATCCGGATGGGCGGCGTGGAAGCTGATCAGGTCTGCCGCATTGAAATGATCGCCATGGGCATGGCTGATCAAGATGGCATCGATATCGGAGAATGGACCGTCGGCTTCTAAAAGCAGGGTGCGCAGTTCCGGTGGAACCAGTTGGTACTGGCCATAATCATTTTGGTAGAGCGGATCGAAAAGGATCTTGGTTTGCCCATGGGCGACCAGGATACCGGCATTGCCAACATAGAGAACATCCGCAGGTTGGAGTGCGCCAACCTCTTCCTGGACAGGTTCCGATACGGTGCAGGCAACCAGGGCGGCACAGAGTACACTTGATGCAAACCAGCGCATGGCCCCTCCCTAGATATGCTTCCAAACCGAGGTAACGCGTTCCGGCAAGACTGTCCATGCGATGCGGGAAAGGCCGCCCGGAAAAAGGATCAGTGGCAGGCTTTGCCGAGGGCTTTCAGCCGCCAATAATTATAAGGCAGCGGGGTGAGAAAACCGGCGAGCAGCATAAGTGGAACGACCCACCAGACCAGCAGCGCGCCGCCGGTGAGCAGGACATCGGTCAGGTTCATCGCCGCCTCCATTGCAACCATGGATATGAAGGACATGCCAATGGCCGTTCGAAAGGCCGATCCTAAGTCCATTTGGCGGGAGAGGATCGCCGTTTCCAGGGCGACCGAGGTGATCAGACCATTCATGATGGCGAGCACCATGATCGACGCGACGGGCCAAGCGATGCCCGTCACCTGGAAAAAGGCGAT
>JBCBAO010000281.1:0-3459 GCA_038532405.1 Pseudomonadota bacterium
TGAAACGATTGATGGTGTAACCCTGCCATCTTATCGCGGTGACAATATCAACGCCATGGGCTTCACGGCTGAGGAACGCACGCCGGACCCCGAACGCCTGATCCGCGCCTATGCGCAGTCATCTTCAACCTTGAACCTCGTTCGTGCATTCACCCAGGGCGGCTATGCCGATATCCGCAATGTGCACAAATGGATGTTAGGATTTGTTGATCGCTCGCCCCTTGGAGAGCGCTATCAGGCCCTTGCCGACAAAATCAGCGAGGCTTTGGCCTTTATGGAGGCATGCGGTGTCACATCCGACACCGTTCCACAGCTGTCCAAGGTTGATGTCTACACCTCCCATGAAGCGTTGCTGTTGGGATTTGAAGAGGCGATGACCCGTATCGATTCGACCACGGGTGATTGGTACGACACATCGGCCCATATGCTCTGGATAGGCCATAGAACCCGTCATCTCGACGAGGCTCATATTGAATTTTGCAAAGGCATCAGAAATCCGATCGGTATGAAGTGCGGCCCGGGTATGGAGCCAGATGAGCTGGTTCGTCTGCTGGAGACGTTAAACCCCTACGACGACCCAGGTCGTATTACGTTAATCAGCCGCTTCGGCGCTGAGGGCGTTGAGGATGGTTTACCCCCACTTGTTCAAGCAGTGAAGGAAAGCGGACGGACGGTCGTTTGGTCCTGCGATCCTATGCATGGGAACACTTTGAAAACCGACACAGGATATAAGACACGCCCCGTTGACCGTATCCTATCTGAAGTGCGCCAGTTTATTGATATTCTGTCGAGCGAGGGGGAGTATCCTGGCGGCGTACATTTCGAAATGACTGGCCAAAACGTTACCGAATGCCTTGGCGGAGCGCAGGCGATTTCAGAGCACGATCTGTCGTCTAGATATCACACCCATTGCGATCCTCGCCTAAATGGCGAACAAGCGCTTGAACTCGCTTTCATGGTCGCCGAAAAGCTCGCGGACGTGAATGCAGCCAATAAAGCGCTGAAAGCCGCAGAATAAGGAACCGATCCATGTCCAGGCGGGGCTTACCCGCCTGGGCGCGGGGGGCCGATATTTTAGATCTTTTGCGCTTATCCGCGCCAATTGCCGTGTCTCGCATGTCAATGATGCTCATGGCTCTGACCGATGCCATTGTGCTCGGTCAGGCCGCCGAGGGCGAATTGCCGTTTGTGTTAAATTCCTGGTTGCCCATGGGCATCTCACTGGGCTTCGGAATGGGAATTCTGCTCGGGACCCAAATTCTGACATCCGAGATGGTCGGCCAGGGACGCGTTGAGGAAAGTGGACGGATCTTCAGGCGCGGGATGCTTTGGGCGCTTGGTCTTGGTGCCGGTTTAATGGCACTGGTTTATCTCACTGCCGCACCCTTGTTCCAATGGATCTTCGTCGGGCTGAGCCCCAATAGCGACATGAGCTCCAGCCTGACCCCACAAGAAGTTGCCGAGAAGGTTACAAGCGTCACACGTATCCTGTCGTTCGGTATGATAGGTTTCATGCTCTCGACGGTGTTTGGATATTATCTTGAGGCCTTGAGGAAGCCGCTGATTGTCACCCTGTTCTCCTATATTACGGTCGGCATAAACATATTGATTGATTGTGCACTCGTGCTCGGTTGGTGGGGCATGCCGCAAATGGGGGCTGAGGGTGTTGCCTGGGCAACGACAGGGTCACGCTGGGCTCTGTCCATCTTGCTAATCGGTTATATTTTCTGGCGCACACCAGCAGCAAAGCCCTCGCCACCCGCGCCTGCTGGTGAGGCGGCACAACAGTTGAAAGTCGGCATCGGCACAGCCATTAGCAATGTTGCCGAATGGGGCGGCTTTAACATGACATATGTCATCGCTGCCTTCATCAGTCTCGCTGTAAACTCGATTTACGGCTACACGGTGCAGGTCATGGGCATTTGCTTCATGGTCTTTCTCGGCATTGGATCTGCGACGAGCCAGCGTGTGGCGGAGCGCTTCGGGCTCTCTGATATGGCCGGTGTTCGGGACGCGTCGCGTCTCGGCGTCGTAGCGACCCTAATTGCTGGTTTAGCAATGGGAAGTATCATCATCGCTCTGTCGGATCTGATCCCGCTCGGTCTTGTGCGCCATGACGCTGCAATAGACGGAACTTTGCTTGCACCGGCCATCGGCGCGCTTCTGATCTATGCTGCCATTGGTACTACTTTTGACGGGCTTCAGGCGACGGCCTCTATGGCTTTACGCGCCCAAAACATCGTTTGGCTGCCGACATGCATTCATATTGGCTCGTTCTTTTTCGTCATGCTCCCGGCTGGATACTGGCTAGGCATTGGTTTGGAACGCGGTGCCAAAGGCATGATGGAGGCTGCTGTGCTCGGCGTTGCGGTTGCCGCTATCTTGCAATGGGCGTTGCTGGAAAAAGAAATGGCGCGTTCCCGAGTAGAAACGCGCCATTTCGCTTAAGCTTAAAAAGTATACGGCTTAAATATCTTTCAGCGCTGTTGCTGGCTTGAAGGCCGCCGATGTTTTTTCGGCGATCTGGATTTTTTCACCGGTTGCTGGATTACGGCCTTCACGGGCACCGCGCGTCTTAGCGACAAACGTACCGAAGCCTGCAATAGCAACCTGGTCACGCTTTTTGACGGCACCGGCAATTGTATCGAAAACGGCGTCAACGGCGCTTCCAGCATCGGCATTGGAGATGCCTGCAGCCGTTGCAACTGCTTTCGTCAAATCCCCTTTGTTCATCATATTCCTCCATGATTGACGGCAAGGGTGCCGTTGGATTGAGACTACAGACACGATTCGTAGAATGTCGATACGCGAAAAGCTAGCAATGACGGGCTATTTCACAAGAATCCAGCCTTCTTCCTGTTCAATTTGTTCTATTTTTCCCGTGTCAAGGGAATCTGGGGCACCAAAGCACGCGCCAAGAGTACCTTTCGCGTCTAATTCGCTGTAGTAATTGGCGATTGTACGGACCTGCGCGCGGTCAATTATCTCGCCTGGCTCGGGCGTCACGTCCACGGCCGACGGGTA
Source organism: Pseudomonadota bacterium (assembly GCA_038532405.1). Classification (GTDB taxonomy): domain Bacteria; phylum Pseudomonadota; class Alphaproteobacteria; order Caulobacterales; family Hyphomonadaceae; genus CALLCD01. The sequence continues at coordinate 3,025 of JBCBAO010000281.1, forward strand.
GATTTCGCAGATCAACGTCTTGGTCTCAGCGAGCGCTTCCTCGTCCAAGCTGCGCAAGCCCGTTTCAAACGGCCAGAGCTTTGCAGCCTCTAGCGTGTCACGCAATTTATGGACATGGGGAATGCCCATCAAGCTTTGGCTTCCAACGCTGCCCGTATAGGCAAGTTGCCAGCAGGACTTCGGATTGCCGCGACCACTCTTCTTCAAATACAACTCGGCAAGGCGAAACTCACTAAGCCGTCCTGATGCGAAGTCACCTTTTTTGGAGCTCAGAGTTTTTGCCTGCTCTTTTGCAGGTGCCCCCCAAAAAGGAAAGGGGCCCTTGCTGACCGTATAGTTCATTCCTGCCGCAATGGCGAAGCGGCGGTTTGAATTGTCCGGTTTGTCTTTAATTCGCCCTGCGAGATAGCGATGCATGGCGCACCATGCCGGCTG
>JBCBAO010000282.1:0-3450 GCA_038532405.1 Pseudomonadota bacterium
CACAAAATGTCATTTCGCAACAGGAAGGCGCGCCAGCCATTTGCCACTGACATTTTGTGGGACGTTTTCTGGCGCTACATGCTTGGCGCGGTGGGCGGACTTGGCCTCTTATTTCTTGTTGCCTGGCGGCCGGACAAGTCGGATGTTTATTTAATTCTGTCTTTGATACCGATCGTGATTTGGATACCGCGGAGCTGGTTCCATTTGGACATTCGCAGGCCAGGCCAGGCTGAATTCACGGGTTTTCTGGTCCAGGCCATGAATACGCTCGCTGGCGTCGCGGGTCCGATCCTGGACGTCTTCTTCGCCAATACGGATATGACTCGCCAGCAAGTCGTTGCAACCAAATCGGCAACCCAAACCATATCGCATATTATCAAAATATCATTTTGGAGCGCGCCGCTTATCCTAGCAGCAGATGTTGACCACCAGATCTGGCCACCAATCTGGCTGTTGGCTTTGGCCATACCGATTGCAATGTTGGCGACTTATCTTGGGAAAAACGTCCTTGAACGAATGCAGGATTCCAATTTTCGCATTTGGGTCAAAAGTCTCGTTACGGTCATCGGTCTGATTTATGCCGCGCGGGCGGCAGGTTGGATCTGACACCCCATCCAGACAAACACAGGAGAAGAGATAGGCGGACATATTTTCACAGATGACCGTGCCGCGTCCCTCGATCGCAACGCCGCAAAACCAGAACACAAAAGCTGGGCGGCACTTCGGCAAAAGCGAGATGATATCTGTAGGGATTACCTCCGCGCCGCAAAAAACGACTTCAACAACCGGCTCGCTGTATCGGCATATTGGGTGTCTACGATAACCTCGGGTCGCCAATGACATGTCGGTTGCTCGAAAAATCGCGGACCATGGAGCACTCCGCCTCCCTTGGGGTCCGAAGCTGCAAACACCAGCCTGCCCAACCGCGCCAGAGAAATGGCACCAGCGCACATAGCGCAGGGCTCAAGTGTGACATAAATCGCAAGCCCGGTTAGGCGATAGTTGCCAAGGCGCTGTGCGGCCGCTCGCAGTGCAACGATCTCCGCATGGGCGGTAGGATCATTGTTGGCAATGGGCTGGTTGCACCCCTCACCGATAATGGTTTTCGTTTCCGGATCGAACACCACGGCACCAACGGGAACTTCACCCTGCCGCGCCGCTTCCTGCGCCAGTTCAAGGGCCCGATGCATGGGTGCGGTGGACACGATATTCTCCCTCCCCTCCGGATCATCCGGGTGTTAAGCGTCTTCCATGCGAATTGTGGCTGGAAAATACAAGGGGCACCGCCTTACCACTCCCAGTGGACGGCGAACGCGGCCGACCGCGGATCGCACGCGAGAAGCTATCTTCAATGTCTTGTCCCACGCAGACTGGGCTCCACCCTTGGAGGGAGCCGCCATTATCGACCTGTTCGCAGGCAGCGGCGCGCTGGGGTTTGAAGCCCTTTCACGCGGCGGATCGCACTGTCTATTCGTTGAAACCGAGGCGTCGGCGCGGGGAGCCATAAGGACAAATGCGGAGGCTCTGCAAGTCTTCGGGACAACCCAGGTTCACCGCCGTTCAGCCATATCGCTTGGGCCGATGCCATCCAAATTCAAAACTGCCTTCAACCTGGCATTCCTGGACCCACCCTATGGAAAAGGGCTAGCCGAACTGTCTTTATCATGCCTTGCAAAAGGCGGATGGATGGCCCCCGACAGCATGGCCGTTGTAGAGACGGGTGTGGACGAAGCTATTCGTCCGGAGGGTTGGGAATCCGTCAGCATACGGACTTATGGATCTGCTCAGATTATATTTCTAAGACAGGACTAATCGCCAGTGTAGACCGTCAACGCCAATCCCAAAAACGGCCACGCAATTAGCAGTACGAAGCCCGCTGCGAGCGCCAGTCCTTTTAGTTTTTCCAGGGACAGTTCCATGTTTCAGAATTTACAAAATTGACCTTAACCGTCAATTCACCAAATACGGCGGAACTGTGTTTAAAGTCGCTCATAAAGGCGGCACCGCCAGAGAGCAAAGCATGGACCGACCCGAGCAGAACATTCAACCAAGCGTCGGCATCATCTGTTTTCGTAGCGATGATGTATTGCTGATTGAACGCGGAACGGCACCCTTTCGTGGAGAATGGTCTATTCCAGGCGGAAAAATCGAATTCGGAGAAAGTGCCACCACCGCAGCTCTGCGCGAACTCTCTGAAGAAACGTGCGTCGAAGCAGAACTTTTAGGCCTCTGCAATGTTGTGGACGCGATCATAAGCTCCCGCAAAACGGGCAAGGTCACGCGCCACTATTTGCTATGCAATTACGTCGCCCGATGGAAAGCCGGTATCCCAACCGCTAGCGACGACGCTGCAGCCGCGCGCTTCATGTCCCCAAGCGATTTGAAAGACATAGATTTGTGGTCGGAAACGCGCAAAACCATCGAAATGGCGCGTCGGCAATTAGCAGCCTCCTTGTGAAATCCAAACCTTGTGCACCTTGGTCGCGGGCATTCTTCTGCTTGACCCGCGCCAACTGGCATTCCACAGACCGGGTTCAGAAATAAAAGGACATTCGATATGGCTTACGCGCCCTTCGATTTAACCGGAAAGACAGTCGTGGTTACCGGCGGAAATGCAGGCATAGGACTCGGAATGGCAGAGGCCCTGGCCGCCTCCAATGCGAATGTCGCGATTTGGGGACGCAGATCGGATGCAAATGCCGAGGCCATCTCAAAACTCCAGGGCCTCGGATCGGGTCTTGTAAAAGCTTGGGGCGTGGATGTCTCCGACGAGGACGCTGTCATCGATGCCATGGCGGATGTCGAGCAAACATTTGGACGGATCGATAGCTGTTTTGCGAATGCTGGTGTCGGATTGGGGGCCAACAGTTTTGAAGAGATGTCGACAGACATCTGGCGCTACAACATGTCAATCAACATGGAAGGAGCGTTCTGGACGCTCAGGGAAGCCACCAAGTCGATCGTTAAACGCGCCAAAGAAGGCGATCCGGGCGGCTCGCTTATTGGCGTGGCCTCCCTCGCCGCGATTGAAGGGGCGGGACGCAATCAGGCATATGCCGCAACCAAGGGGGGCATGGTGTCTATGCTGAAGGCCATCGCAGTGGAGCATGCGCGCCATGGTATCCGCGCCAATGCAATCCTACCGGGTTGGATCGCCACGGATATGACCGAGGCGGCCCAGCAGTCAGACGTTTTTCTCTCGAAAGTTATTTCGCGTGTGCCGGCGCGGCGTTGGGGGGAGCCCCGTGATTTTGGAGGCATCGCCGTTTATCTCGCCTCCGACGCATCAGCCTATCATTCAGGCGATTCGTTTCTGATCGATGGTGCCTACGCAATCTACTGATATCTACGCTCTCAAAAGAAGCGGCCGTTCCCCAAGGAAACGGCCGTGTCTTAATTTATCGATTTAAAAAGACTAGCTTCCTTGCCCGGGCTCATACTCTTCTGCGG
>JBCBAO010000283.1:0-3441 GCA_038532405.1 Pseudomonadota bacterium
GTGAATTTCAACGAGCCACGCAAATATACGCGGCCGAAGGAAGGCCTCGGCGTGCTCCAGGGCGTCGTCTATTTTGACCGGAACCGCGATGGTATCCGCCAGGACGACGAGTATGGCATTCCAGGTGTTCGGGTTCAGGTCACGGGCACCCGCCTAGGGCTCGGCGTCGACCGGGATGGCAATTTCACGATCCAGAACATGCGCGAAGGGCTTTATGGCTTGACCATAGACCGGCGCAGCCTTCCCCTCGGCCTGCTTGTGCCATCCGACGCGGCCTCCAGGGTCACAATTGGAGAGGGACGGATCACGAAGATCGAAATCCCGATCATTGCCTCTGGGCAGATCCGCGGTGCGCTTTTTGTGGACGAAAATGCCAGTGGCGATAGCGATCCCGGCGAGCAGCGGGTTGAGGGAACATTTATCACTTTGACGAAAAGCGACTTGGCTGAGGGAGAGGTTTTTGAGCCGATTACGGGGCTCACAGCTTCCTTCGGGCAATACAGTTTCGAGAATTTGTCGCCTGGCCGTTATGAACTCAGCGTCAATTTCCAGGGCATTGTTTATTCGCAAACCGTTGAGTTGACCGAGCGAGAGCTTTTCGCGGTGGTGCCCTTCGGCTTGCCGGGATCGGATGTCGTTTCCCCCGATGCGCCTGGATCTGTTACAGACGACCCCTTTGGCGGGCCGGTTATTGGCGAGGCGTGACGCTGGTTTTTGCAGCCAACGAACCGCTAGTCGCGGAAAAAATCAAACTCGATCTGATAGCGTAGATCGCCTGCGCCGAGCGATAAATCATAGTTTTCAAAGCCATAAACATAATCAAACCGGATGGATTGTTCCGGCAAGTCGGCGCTTGCGCGTAGGCGAATGGCATTTGGAAATTCGGCAATCCGTTCATTCGTCGCCGTTAGCGTGCCAAGCGTGTTGAAGTTTCCAAGCTTTCGAAAACCGCCATCGGTCGCATCGCCTCCGAAAACCATGCCGTCATCATTCCCGCGCGGCGTTATATTGTAGTCGAAGACAACTCTGTCGAGGCTGGAGATCCGGTTGAGGGCATCGCTCGGGCCGAGTGTTCGTGCCGTTGCAGAAAGGGCGAAGCCTTCGGTGCGGGACGTTATGTAGAAGCTCCGCTGCACCGATGTTTCGAGGGCCTTCAACGATGTTCCTTCGCGAAGGGTTACCGCGTTGAAGACATCGCCGGCATCTAGAAAGCCGTTGGAATTGCTGTCCGTTGTAAAGACGGCGCTGCCATTGGGCGTATCGGAGAAGCCGAGCAAAACACTCTGGTCATCGGTGGCGATGACATGGAAGCCCTCAGTTCTCGTGCCGGTGAATACCGGATTGACCTGACCGGTGCCCTGGACGGGGTTGCCGCTCCAGGGGATCATCCTACCGCCGGGGGGGACAGTGCCGTTGGTGGCGAAGATATGATTGTCGTAAACATCAAAGGAGATGCCATCATGGACGACAACGCATCCCTTTACTCGGCAGAAAAAGTCAGAATCGAGAAAGGATGCTTCTGCATCCTGTGCCGCAAAGCCGAGGAAACCTGCACCAAGAAGTGCGGCTTTGTATGTGCGTCGCGCGCTTATTGTGTGCTCTCAATGGGATCAGCGGGCTGTAGAGCCGCGCGTTGGCTTGCCGCCGGAACACGGTAGGGCGGCAGAGTTACGGGGTCGCCTGCTGTTTGCGGTGCAAAAATATTGTTGAGTTTCACCTCAATCTTCGCATCGGCTGGTGTTTCAGCGGGCAGGGGGGTGACATAGTCGCGACGCGCTTCGTGCAGCACGACGAGATTTGCAACATCTATCGTTTCGGTTTGTCCGCCATTCGTGATTTCGACGACACCCTGCAAACGGGCGTGGGCATTGCCATCGTTTGTGATGTCGAGGGAGAGAGAGCGCGTGCCATCCTCATTGGTGCGGACCTCGGACCCTCTGATCACTGGGTCGCTATTGGCAGGACCCGTCGTCAAATAGAACAAGGTCGCGATTTGATATTTTTTCCAAACGCCCGACTGTCCGGAGCGTTCTTCAGGCAAAACCGTCGATGCGAGCAAGGCAAAGCGAAAATCACCGGAGCGCCCGAGGCGGGTCGGTGTCGACATATCGACGATCACTTGTTCTGCTTCCCCGGGTTTCAGGGTTAGAAATGCGGGGCTGAACCTGGCCCAGTCAGCGGCTGATGACGTATCTTCTCCCGGCGGTGCGAGGCGAATCTGGCCGTTTTCGTCCAATTCCCAATCGGCGAGGCCGAGGGTCAGGGAAATTGTTTTCTCTGTATGGACATTGGCAATATTGATGATTTGGCGGTTCCGATCGCCGGGATCGACGGCGATTTCGACGGTCGTCGGCTGCAATCCAATGCCAAAAGCTGCGGCGGGAAGGGCAGTGGCAGCAAGTATAACAGCGGTCAAAGCCGACCGGAAAACGGGCATTCGCATGGAATTAAACATCCTTTGGAGGCTGATCGATGCGTATATGCCGTCAAGAGAGTTACCGGTCCGTTTAAATCCGTTGGCAGTTGCCGGCTAAGGAATCGGCTTGTAAGGCCGGCCAATGGCCAAGCGAAAGAGATCTCGAAAGACCCATATCGCTCCTGATCTGCAAACCTCAACCGGGCGCAGACGGGCACGCCGCGAATTGATCTGGGGTGACCATGGATTTCTTCGCCTGCGCTTCTCCAATTTGCACCAAATCTCCGACGAAATATGGCGCTCCAACCAGCCCTCTCCGGAGCAGATCGTAAAGCACAATGAGGAACGCGGCATAAAGACCATCCTCAATTTACGGGGACCAAGTACAAAAGGGTATTATCTTCTTGAACGCGAAGCGTGCGAACAGGCCCGGATCACGCTCATTGATTTTCAGGTTTTCTCGCGGGATACGCCAGCGGTTGAGACCGTTCTGAAGGTTCGCACCCTTTTCCGCGATATTGCCTATCCGGCGCTGATGCATTGCAAATCCGGTGCGGACCGGGCGGGGCTGATGGCGGTTCTTTACCAGATTTCGCGCCAAGGCGTGCCGGTTGACCAAGCCATTGAGCAGCTATCCCTGAAGTATTTGCATGTAAAACAAGGTAAAACGGGTCTTCTCGACGCCTTTTTTGATGCTGCTCTTGCTGCTGGAGCCTCCGCCCCTGAGGACTTCTTTTCCTGGGTTCAAACCGAGTATGACCCCATCGCGGTGAAAGCCGCCTTCCTTGAGCAGCGGGGCCGGCAAGTTGAACTCGACCGGCTGCTCGGGCGGGAGTGACGGATCGGCATTTCGGGATATTTGGGCGTATGATTCCGCAAAATGAGGGCCTCATTTTTTGCCGTCGAAAATGAGGCCCTCAACCCCACCAGCATAAGATAACAACTGACATCGAAAACAGGGTTTCGCTTGATCCGGTGGCCCGTCAACGATTAATTAACAGGTGCGGGACGCGTCCGCAGAAAGT
>JBCBAO010000284.1:0-3439 GCA_038532405.1 Pseudomonadota bacterium
GTGATCTAACAACGTAAATGTGTTCCGCTGAATGAGCAAAAGCGGTCGTTATAAATCGTTGCGAGTGGGGCGCGAATTAGCGAATGGCTGTCAAAGCGCCAGAGTCTGTTTTTCGGGCGCTTTAAGATATACGCTTCGTACGCATATATGTCCTAAAACAGAGCTTGCTATACTGCCGCACCTTCAGCAATTCCAAGGACGCAAAAGTATACGAATATAAGTAGATTCGCGGATTGATTTCAGTTTGGCTTCGCTTAGTCGATTAACCACTTGCTGCACTCTTTGTTTTCAAACCTATTCTTGCAAACGACATCAGAAACGATCATTCAAAACAGTCTTGCGTGTGAATCATGCACTAAATCCCGAATCGAAATTCGGAATAATGCATTGTTTTTATTGTTATTTAAGTGGTGCCCGGGGGCGGATTTGAACCACCGACACGCGGATTTTCAGTCCGCTGCTCTACCCCTGAGCTACCCGGGCAATCTATGGGGTGGGGTGCTTTAGAAGATCCGGTGTATAGGGTGGTCTTGCGACGCTGTCCATGCCGTTTTCAGGTCTTATCAGGATCTGGATAGGACGGGACGTCATCGGCATCCTCGGCGGGGCGACCGGGAATAGCGTAGCCACCTTTTAACCAGCGAGACAAATCCACATCGGCGCAGCGCCGTGAGCAAAATGGGCGATATTCCGGCTCGACACTCCGGCGTTCGCAAACGGGGCACTTGGCTTTGCTCATTTCCTAATCACCTCGCTCCGATCTTGATGTGAACATGAGACGTCTATCCGCCCGCCGAACTGATCGCGCAAGCCTTCGATGTAGTGACGCTTGTCGTTCTGGAATGCGGCATAGGCCGCATCCGGCAATTTCAACTCAAATGTATCTGCAGGGCAGGCGGCCGCCTCCCGGCTTACCGCACGCAATGCTATTCGCAGTTGCGCTTCGGGCAAAAGCTGTCCCGTGTCGTCGTAGAAAAGGTCTGAGATGGGTGCCGACTGCCAGGCAAGCGCGATTTCCATCAGGCCGAGCGAAGACGGTTCAAGGCATGTCACCTGGCGTTGGCTGACGGTTCGGAACGCGGTCAAGAAGGCGGATCTGATCTTCCTGCCATCGGCGGCTGCGAGGGGGCCGATGCAGTCCAGAACGATGAGCCCGCCAAGATCACGCAGCGCTGCCTGCCTCGCCAGTTCCTTTGCTGCGTCGAGGTTAACTGCCAGGGCCCGCGCCTGGGCCCGGCCTCGGCTATTGCGTCCTGCCGTATCTATATCGACTGCGACGAGGGCTGGCGTTGGGCTTATTTGTATTCGTCCGCCGTTTGCCAGGGTGACACGCGGCGCGAGGACTTCGTCGAGGGCCTCTTCCAAATGATCGAGTTCTGTCAGATCGGCAATTTCCAGGCCAGATGATGGCTGGGGCAGGGAGGCGCGCCACTGTTCCATGGGGGACAGTGCGTCTCTCTCGTTAGTGTTGCCGCTTTCCAACGTGCAGCGCGCAAGTTTGCCGTGGCGGGCTTCAGCAACAATGGTCACCAGGTGGCGATCGCCTTCCACCAGTCCCGCTCCGTCTTTGGATGGCAAAAAAACATCACCCCTTTCAGTTTCCAGGAATGCGCCGCCCTGTTTCGGGGCGACGCTTGCAATGCGGGCCGAAATCTGTTCGCCAAATCGTAGTCGCCTGTCGCCTCGGCGCTCATTGAACAATCGGGCGACGCGGCCGTCTGGTGTTCGGGCAAGCGTCCAGCTCTCGCCGACGAGGTCGAAGTGTTTCAAGGTCCAGGTGCTCGACATTACCAGCGAACAAAACGGGACACGGCGAAAAGGTAAAGCCATGTTGCTGACATTGTAGGGAAAACCTGGAGAGACACCCGCGCGCAGGTGAAGACTTGACCATTGTGGGGTCGATCCTCCACCGTAGCGCTATCGAGGGGACGCGAGATGAAAGTATCCATTGCGAATTTGGCCGCTTGCCTGGTCTTATCGGCCTGTACGACGACGAGTGTGACAGGCGGGCAATCCACACGCGATGGAATAGGCGCGGACCTGCGTGTTTTCCTGGATGATACATGCCTGCCGGCGCAAAGCGGCTCACAAAGCCTTGGCCCCTTCGGATTTGCTGGGTCAACCTTGGGTGAGATCGCCATCGGAACCGGCGAAATTGTGTTCCAATCCTTTGGACGCTATCTCGAAGAGGCGGGACAGCCGAATTTCGACGCTTCCATGGCGATTGCGAGCGACCTCTTTTATTCCGGCAATCCAAGCGATCCGGGTTTTGGCGACCTCAACCGAAATATCCGTTGTATCCATATTGTGCGCGGCGGGTTTGAGCCTGGCCCAGCTGTGAGGGACCCATCGGCCTCCTATGGCCATTTGGGACTGACCAGCGAGCCCGCCTTCTATGCGCTGATCAAGCTCGTGCCAGCACCTGATCGATCGGCCTATTTTCGGGGTGAATTGCAAGAGCTTAAGCTGAACAGGTTCGAGCGGACCGGTGCGAACATTGGTCGAGACATCGTTATTTCCCTGGAATTCGGGTCACCTGCGGCAGCACGGATTGTAACGATCGATGATCCGGACAATCCATTTGTCAGCGGTGGCGGGGCCTTTGCGATCAGTGCAATTTCCCTGCCCGGGGTTGAGCGTGGTCGGATATTCGGGGAGGCGGAGACAAACGGTCTCGTCACGTCTTGGATGGCGACCCCGCCGGCGGGCGAACAGAATGGACGCTTTGCCTTCAATCTCTATGTCGATCTCGTCGAAGCCAAGCGCGGCAATGCATTTCTTCAAGACATAGGCCGGTTGCTTCAATCCGACCCGGTCGTTGCCTCTGTCGGCCAGGATATTCAGGAACTCGTATACGACGATTCAGAACGCCGCCGTGATCGGGTCGGGTCGGAATTTGACCAGCGAACGCGAGAACGCCAGCTCCGCCGTGCCCTGGAGGATGATCTGCGCGCCCTCGAGGATCTTATACTCGATGACTTCGCATCTGAAGAACGCCTCCTGTCTGCGATCCGGCGCGTTGAGGATACTGTGGATGATATCCTGCGCCAACGCCGCTTGAACGGATGGTTTTCTGCGACCCCGGACGACCTGATCAATGCCTGCGACCGCGCCATACAGGATGCCAAACGGCGAATGGAAGACCTGCGCGGGGAAACTGAAGACGGGCCAGGTCCCGATTTTTAGCTCAACCGGTCCAGCCAAGACCGGTCAGCAGGGCTTTGGTCTCATATAAAGGCAAACCGACGACAGCGCTGTAGCTCCCATTTAGCCGGCGAACAAATGCGCCGGCCAGGCCCTGGATTGCATACCCGCCCGCTTTTCCGATCGGTTCACCAGGTGCTCACTGGCGTTGCGGTTCGCGCGCCGACCGGTGAGGTCGCGAGCCGGCTCGTTCTTTCGCGCGTGACCATGAAGCGCCTGACAGAGCCAGAGATCG
>JBCBAO010000285.1:0-3427 GCA_038532405.1 Pseudomonadota bacterium
CTTCATAGGCCGCTTCGGCCGCCATGAAGGCGATGGGCAACAAGATCAGGCTCAGCAAGCTGGAATACTGCCCGCTCATGCGTTCAAACAGATGGAAGACGGCTGCGAAGAAGATCCCGATCAGCCCCATGAATGCAACCCGAAGCGCCACGGTGTTCCGGGTAAGGAGAAAGCCGTGAGGCTCCCGGCGAAACAGCCAGAGGCCAAGTCCGCTTGCCCCACCGGCGATGATCGCCACGACCAGGGCAAGCTGCGGGTCGAGGCGCAGCAGGGGCTCTGTCAGCGTCCTCACTTCCGGACGCGTCGGCAAGACCACCACAACAAGAGCATAGACCGGCAGAACAATGAACAAACGGAGCATGGCCTAAGCTCTGGCGGAGACGGGTCGGAAGCGCAAGTGTTTCTTCGCTCCGGCACACGCCCCAGGTCGCAACCCGTCTATATGCCGATGGGTGAGTGCCTTAAGCGTCCGGCAGAACAATTGTCCCAGACAGATTAATCAGCACATCTTCAGCCGAGAAAAACGCTGCATCCTCGGGTTTCTCGCCTTTGCCCATAACGATTTCAGCCGTCGCTTCGTAATTTACGCGCTCCTGGAAGGACGAAGGGCCCCCGAAAAATGGGTCATAATACCCGCCAAAGCCATGGCCGAACCCGCTGTGGAACCCGCCAAACCGCGAAAATCCGCGCCCACGGAATCCAGCCCGTCCAAACCCGGCATGGGGGCCAAATCCATAAAAATTATAGAAAAACGGCGACGAAAATCCGGTCGCGATAAAGCGGGACTCCACGTCCGTATCCCGGGTCACGATCTGAAAATAGTCAAACCCCTGTTGGCTGGTCAGTTCAGCAGCTCGGTAGAGCAGATAGGTTTCCACGGTTTGCCGGTCGGTCAGCGTATTGCCGGCAAACGAGATCGCCCAGCGATTGGTTTCGATCTGCTGGTCCAGGTAGCCCCCATTGGAATTAACCTGGGGTTGATACGGCGTCGCTGTCGCGCAGGCAGAAAGTGCGAGAAGGGCGCCAAAAGCGGCAAGGCGGTGTCTCATAGAGGGCTCCTATAGGGAAATACTGTCCCGCTCGACTAAAATATTAACATCTCCACGATGATTGCAAGATGAACGCCACTTTCCGAGCAGTCGGCAAAACGCCGCACTTGCTGGGTCTAAGCCTCTGCCACGGCCCGGGCCAGGCGACGCCACCCTGCCTGGTCAATGGTCTCGGCGCGTGCCTCCGGTGCGAGGTCTGCCATGGCGAGCCAATCGCCAACCGACCGGCCCCGTTCGTTTGCCAGCCGCTTCAAGCTTGACCGGATCATCTTTCGCCTCTGTCCGAAGGCGGCCGCCGTGACCGCTTCCAGCGTTGCAAGATCGCCAAAGCGCCGGTCGGGTGCCAAGGGCGACAACACGGCGACGGCGCTGTCGACTTTTGGCGGCGGCCGGAAAGCCCCAGGGGGCAGCGTAAAGGCGATATGGGCCTCGGCAACCGCTGCCGTCAGCACGGCGAGGCGACCATAATGCGCCTCTCCCGGTGACGCGCAGATCCTGAGCGCCACTTCTTTCTGGAACATCAAGGCCATTTCCCTCCGCCAGGCACCGGCCTTAAGCCACGTGATCAGAAGCGGCGTGCCGACATTATAAGGCAGGTTGGCAACAATCATGGCCGCCTCCGTTCCTCCGGCGTCGCGGACAAGATCTTCCCAATTCACCTTCCGCGCATCGCCCTGGTGCACGATCAGCCGTCCACTTTTTGCATCCGGCCATGTTTCAAGTGCCTCTGCAAACCGGGCATCGGCTTCCACGGCAATCACGCGGGCGGCACCTTGGTCCAGCAAGGCGCGGGTTAGTCCACCGGGGCCGGGGCCCACTTCGATCACCGTCCGCCCGGCAACCGGGCCGGCCGCCAATGCCGTTCGCATCAAGATATCAGGATCGAACAGAAAGTGCTGGCCGAGGGATTTGCGCGCCTTGGCCACGGTCAGGTCCGGTGGGGGGCGCTCAACCATTGGACCGGTGTTTTGCAATTTGCGCGGCAAGGCCGATGGCCGCAATCAGGCTATCGGCACGGCAGGACCCATCGCCCGCCGCCTCATAGGCCGTGCCATGGTCGGGGCTTGTTCGAACAATCGGCAAGCCCAGGGTCACATTCACCCCGCCCCAGAAATCGAGCGTTTTGACCGGGATCAGCCCTTGATCATGGGTCATGGCAATCACCGCATCGAATTTGCCCGCCAAGGCTTCGGCAAAGACCGTATCTGCAGACCGAGCATCGCTGATGTCTATGCCCTCGGCGCGCAACTGGCGGGCAGCCGGGTTAATTACCTCTGCTTCCTCCACACCGAGGCTGCCATTTTCCCCGGCATGGGGGTTCAGGCCGGAAAAAGCGATTCTCGGCGTTTTCAGGCCAAAATCCCGTTTCAAAGCCCCATGGGTAATTCTGCCAATATCGATCAGGGTGTCCGTGCTTAAATTTGTTGCTGCTTGCACAAGGGGTTCATGGATTGTTGCCAGGGCAACCCGCAAACCGCCGCCAACCAACATCATCACCGGGCGTAGGGGAGCATCTTCCCCGGCGCAAAGGCTTGCCAAAAATTCTGTATGCCCGGGATGGGAAAACCCGCTTTCATAGAGCAGAGCCTTATTGATGGGATTGGTTACAACCGCGGCGGCCTCCTGGTTTTGCACAAGGGCCGTGGCTGTTCGTATGGATGCCAATATATCGCCGGCCGAGGCGGCATCGGGGGTGCCAGCGGCCGGCAGGGGAGCCTGCAATCCAATGTCCAGAACAGGCAGGGCCGTTTTGAAAACACTGCCCGCCTCGCTGATATGGTCAATGGCCACCGTTGGCGCATGGGCCTCGAATGCATCCCGCGGACCGATCGCAGCAAACAGATGGGCCGGATCGCTGTGCAGGGCACGCCAGGCTTTGCCTGTAATCGCCGGTCCACATCCGGCCGGATCGCCAAGTGTTACGGCAAGCGGTAGGGGGGGATCAGAGGTCATAAGACAGGGTCTGGCCGGTCTTGCCGGCGTTTACAACCTGCCCATGCCGAGCTTAGCGGATCAAAATCGTCGCATTGCGACGGCTATTGCGCAATTCGCGGTCGGAAATCATGCCAAGTTCTTGTCCGAACAGCCGGTTCTCAACTTGGTCGCGGCTTGGCAAGCTCTCAATTCCATCCTGTCGTGCGCATAGAACGATGGAAGACCATCCCGCGTCGATCTCAAATGGTGCGCCCGCCTCGCCAATGGCCAGGCCATTGATCATATCCTGTGATCCCGTGGTCAGTTCAGAGAGCTTCGTTTCACCAAGATCGGTGGCGATCACATCATCTATCCTATCGACAATACGGTCGATATCGCCGCAGCCATCGACATCTTCGAGCGCTGCTTCAAGCGTTTACACCGAGCCATTCGTTGCAAGGAGT
>JBCBAO010000286.1:0-3409 GCA_038532405.1 Pseudomonadota bacterium
CCCGGTGTGCAAAGCGCACCGCCCGAGCTTCTCTATATCGCTAGGGGGACACCCCGTGGCGCAGGCCCGCATGGGCGAAGGTTTGCGGTTGGTAGGGAGGTTGTCCGCGCCAGGATGCGCGCGAGCCCGAAAAATGGTACCTCTGGCCGGACTCGAACCGGCACTCTGTTGCCAGAAACGGATTTTGAATCCGTCGCGTCTACCAATTCCGCCACAGAGGCCGCCTGGAGGGGCAGGCCGAGAGCCATGCCGCATCGCTGGGCCGGCGTCAATTGCCAGAACAGCGGAAAACAATTTGATCGCCTGGGATTGCAGCTTGTTTCGTCGGTCTGTTCCGATTAGCAGGGCAATGACGGGCCCACCGTGCAAATGGAATGAGACGCGATGACGGCGACCAAAACCCTACTCGGTACAATTGAGACCATTGCCGCGGACGCACCGGAGGAGGGGTTGACCCTTGGGGAAATTGCCGACCGGCTCAATGAGAGCGCATTTGGCGCGCTTTTGGTTGTGCTGGCGATGCCGTGTTGCATTCCCGGTCTTTATATCATCCCACAGATCGTGGCTTTGCCCATGCTGGCCATTGCGGCCCAGTTGGCCCTCGGCAGAGACGAACCGTGGATGCCAGCGCGCCTGGCAGCGCGAATGATCGATAAGACCGGCCTAACCCGCACCGCCAGCGGCGGACGGAAATGGTTCGGTTGGACGGAGTTGTTTGCGAGACCTCGACTGACATTTCTGTCCTCTCGTCTCGCCGAGCGATGGATTGGCGTTATTCTCTGCGTGTTCTGTGCATCGATCCTCGTGCCTCTGCCATTAACGAACACGGTGCCTGGTATTGCCGTCGCAATTGTGGCTTTCGGGCTTCTGTCTCGTGACGGTTTGCTGATCCTCGGTGGCCTCGCCATTGGCACCGCATGGATCGCCGCCCTTGTATATGCCGCCATAACCGGTATCGGCTTTCTTGCCGGATAAGTGGCCAAGCCACCCTTTGTCGCGGGTCTGTTTGTCAGAACGTCGGGTTAGGTCTTGAATGCCTTGGCATACTGGCGCATAGGCGGCCAATGGCGACCCTTGGCGATCCGATTGCCCTTGCGGCCTATGAAGCGTTGGCAGCTGGGTATTCGGCGCGAGCGGAAACCAAGGCGGAAAATGGTTACAACGAGCATCCAGCCATGCGGAAGCAAATTGGCGATGTTGCTGGGCTATGTGTGCTGGATGCCGGATGCGGTCCAGGATTTCTTGTGCGCGATCTTTTGGCAGCTGGCGCATCGAAGGTGGTTGGCTTTGACATCAGCCCGGCGATGATTGCTCTTGCCAAGTCGAGGGTTGGCCATGCCGCAACGCTATTCATTGCCGATCTCGCAAAGCCATTGGCAACCCTCCAAAACGGATCTTTTGATCTCGTTGTTTCATCATTGGCGATGGACTATGTCCGCGATTGGTGCGCACCGCTTGGTGAATTTCGACGTGTTTTGAAGCCTGGCGGACGATTGGTGATGTCAGTTCAGCATCCCATGGGAGCTTATAAATGGTTCAAGCCTCAGTCCGCGTTCGGCGTGCAATATTGCGAGGCAAGCTGGCGTGGTTTCACCGATAAGCCAGTGATTGTTCCGGACTATTACCGCTCTTTTGAGGAGGTCATTAACCCCATACTTTCAATGGGCTTTCGCCTGCGTTGCTTGAAAGAGACGCAACCTGTCCCAGAATTGAAAGCCATTGATCCGCGAAAGTACAAGCGAGGATCGGAGTTTCCAACTTTCCTGATCATTGATGCGGAAGTGAGGTGATGGCGATGTGCAATGGGCCTCGGTCGGTGTTTGACCGTCTTCACAATGCTCAATGGGTCGCATTGCCCGCGCAATCCGATTTTGCGATGGGTTAATGATGGTAGCATCTCCCGCTCAATCCTTGGCTGGGCCGTCTTGGCCACTCTATGCGATCCTGGCATCGCTCGCCATGTTGACCGGGGCACATATGTTCGAAGTCTTCGGCAAGATGGCCCCTTGTGCGCTTTGCCTTCGCCAGCGTGATGTTTACTGGGCGGCAACGGGCATGGCGGTTGCCGGCTTGATCCTCTGGCAAAGGCAACCCTCCGGGCGATACCTTGTTGCTTTAAATGTCATGCTGGGGCTTGTCTTCCTGACCGGGGCCATCGTCGCGGCTTATCATATGGGCGTGGAATGGAAGTGGTGGGCTGGTCCTGCCGGGTGTTCGGGAAGTGGTAACGTTGATCTTGAAGGTATAGATCTGCTTGCGGCGCTAGATCGGAAGCTCGCCACCGTGTCATGCAGCGAAGCGCCATGGCGAATGCTGGGGATCTCCATGGCTGGATACAATGCTGCGATATCCGCCGGACTTGCGATACTGAGCTTTGTGGCCGGCAGCGTCACCTTTGCAAATGCCAAACGCGCGTCATACAGCGCGGGATAAGCATTCAGGTATCGAGCTCGACATCCCAATACAGATAGTCCAGCCAAGTTTCATGCAGGAAGCCTGGTGGGAATTTGCGCCCAACTTCCTGTAACTGGTAATGGGACGGGCGCTCTGGTTTTCTGGCGGGAAACATGCCGGCTTCCTTCGGCAGCCGCCCGCCCTTTTTCAGATTGCAAGGGGAGCAGGCCGCTACGATATTGGTCCAGGAGGTTCGTCCGCCTTTAGACCTTGGGATAACATGGTCGAACGTCAGACTATCTTGGGCCCCGCAATAGGCGCATTTGAACCCATCCCGCAGGAAAACGTTAAATCGTGTAAAGGCCGGGGGACGGTTCTGATTGACGAATTCATGGAGTGCAATCACGCTCGGCAACCGCATTTCAAAGTTCTGGGACCGCACCACTTGGTCATACTCCGCAATCACATCCACCCGTCCAAGGAAAACCGCTTTGACCACATCCTGCCAAGACCAAAGGGAAAGCGGAAAATAGCTTAAAGGACGAAAATCGGCGTTCAGGACCAGTGCCGGTGCGCCATTTGGCGCCTTCGACGAAACTTCAGACATCTCGTTGCTCCGCCTTTTGTATGCTGTGTTTGCTATTGGTCAGACAAGTGAAAGCAGCTCTCCTATTTGGGCTTGTGCGCAGTATTACTGATTCCCAGAGACAAGATTATGACATTTTAGTCGCTTGGCGAGTCCCCGATCGCATTGGCCCTCTCGCGGTTGAGCCACGCCCAAAGGAGGTGGGCGGCGACCCCGCGCCAAGGCCGCCAGCGCTCTGCATGGGTGGTGAACGCGTCACGGTCCATCCGGGCCGGCGCGTCAGACAGCCGTTTGTGCGCTTCCATCAAGCCCACGTCTGCCACGGGAAAGGCATCCATTTCGCCGCGCGCATAAAGTAAGAACAGCTCAGCTGTCCATGGACCGATGCCTTTCACCGCAACGAGCTCTTTGCGTGCTGCGCCCAGATCG
>JBCBAO010000287.1:0-3399 GCA_038532405.1 Pseudomonadota bacterium
CGCGCGATCGCCACACGCTGTTGTTCCCCGCCCGATAGTTCATGGGGAAAGGCCGCGCTGCGATGCCCAAGCCCCACACGCTGCAGCCAGGTATCCGCCACGTCACGCCCGTCTGCCTTTGACAAATCCATCAGTCCAAACCGCACATTCTCGCAGGCACTCATGTGGGGAAACAAGGCGAAGTCCTGGAAAATCAGGCCAATGCGCCGGTCCTCGGCCGGCACCGTCACGGTTGGCGAGGAGAGGACGAAATTGCTGGATCTAATTTCTCCAGCTCGTGGGGCTTCCAATCCGGCAAATATTCGCAAAAGGGTCGACTTTCCGGCTCCTGATGCGCCCAGCAACACTGTCACCTCGCCGGGATTAAGGGTAAGGCTGACATCTTCCACCACGGCCTTCTGGCCATAGGAACAGGAGATCGCATCGGCGATCAAAGGGGAACCGGTCATGGGCGTTGTCCAGGGCGCGAGGCAGACAGTCGCCAAGACAGGAGCATAACTGGCAATAAACCGCAAAGCGTGATCATCAGCGATGGCAATGCGGCGGCGCTGAGCCGATCATCGGTCGCATAGGCATAGGCGCGTACCGCCAGCGTATCCCAGTTGAAGGGCCGCAACATCAGCGTTGCCGGCAATTCCTTCAAAGTCTCGACAAAGAGAATGAGCATAGCTGCGGCTGTTCCGGGCACGACCAAGGGAAGGTCGATCCGGATCGCCGTTTGAAATCCAGAGGCTCCGAGGCTTCGCGCGGCCTGGCCGAGGGATGCCGGTGCACGTTCCAGCCCAGCCTCGATAGAAGCTGTTCCAGCGGCCGCAAACCGGCTCACATATACGGCGACCAAGATCAGGATTGCCGCACTTGCGGTCATGCGGATTGGCAATGTGCTCAAAGCATAAAGCCCGCCCAGCGCCAGAACGGCCCCGGGCATTGCATAACCGCTCGCGGCGACCCACTGGCCGACCTTGCCAATCAAGCGGCCACGCCGCGCGCCTATCGCAATGATAAGGCCAACGAGAAAGGCTGCGCCTGCACCTGAAAGTGCCAGAATAACCGAATTCCATGTTGCATCCCAAACGGGCGGTGTCTGATCCGCTTCGGCAATTGATAGCCAAATCAGGCGCGCAACGGGGAAGGCGAACCCCCAGCAAAAGACCAGAGCGCATGCAACCGTTGCCAAGGCTCCCCGCCACCCTGGAAGCTTGGATCTGTGAAGATTGCGCCAGCGCGCTGAACTTGCCTGGTATCCTGCGCCGCCACGCTGCAACCGTTCGAACCAGCGCAAGGCAAGGGTGAGCGCGACGAGGACCAGCGCGAGGCGCGCACCAGCGGCAGCATCTCCAAAGCTGGACCATGCCCGAAAAACGCCGACGGTGAGTGTCTGCACTCCTAAAAAGTCCGCAGCGCCATAATCGGCGGCAGCTTCCATGAGTGCAAGGGCGAGCCCCGCTGCGATTGCGGGTCTGGCCCCCGGCAAGGCAACCGTTAAAAAACGACGCGGGGCTGCTGCGCCAAGTGATCGGGCGGCATCCAGAATACAAATAGACTGTGTGGTGAAGGCTGCTCGGGCCGTTAGATAGACATAAGGATAAAGGGCTGCGCTTAGAACAAAGGCACATCCCCCCGGGCTCCGAATATCGGGAAACCAATAGTCGCGGGCTGACAGCCCGGTTATATCCCTGAGCCCTGTTTGGACCGGCCCCGCCACACCCAACAGATCAGCATAGGAAAAGGCAAGCACATATCCTGGTGCTGCGAGGGGCAGGATCAGGAGCCAGGAGAACAGCGCCCGTCCTGGAAACTCATGCATGGTGACGAGCCAAGCCGTCGGTACCGCCGTTGCCAGAATCAAGGTGGCGGTACCAGCCAAGACAAGGACGGTGTTTAACAGATAGGTCCAGAAAAAAGTCTGGGTGATATGTGTCCAAGTGGCACCGCCGCCGGCGAATACACCGATCAGAAGGGTCGCAATCACCGGCGTTCCGATCAACAGAACGGCGAGAATTGTCAAAGCATCCCGTCCCGCCAGAACGCTTCCGACGCCAACACGGGCGACCTGTCTCATTGGCGCAGTTGGTGGCTCAGTTCCAGCCAGCACGGTCATAAATAGCCTGGGCCTCCACCTGGTTTTCTCCGAGCTTGATCAAAGATACGGCACTTTCCACATAGTCCGGTAGATTTTCCAGTCCATCTGGCAGGGGAACGCCCTCCAACATCGGAAACTCTTTTGTTTCCGTCACGAGCAATTCTTGACCCTTTGGTGACGCGAGGAATTCGAGGAAAGCGATTGCGGCATCCCGATTGGGGGAATTTGCTGCGACGCCTGCACCCGTAACATTCACGTGCGTTCCTTCCCCGGTTGATGGAAAAGCGAGGGCTGTCTTTTCAGCCAGGGCCCGCCGGTCTTCGGACCTGCTGGCGGCCAAGCGTACCCAATAATAGTGGTTAATCAGCGCGGCCGAACACTCTCCAGCGGCAATCGACTCGATTTGTGCCGTATCGCCGCCCTGGGGTGCCCTGGCGAAATTATCTTCTACCGCACTTGCCCAGCGCGCTGCTTCTGCTTCTCCCCATCGTTCGATCAGTTCCGACATCAAGGACAGATTGTATATGTTGGAGCTGGAGCGCATACAAAGCTCATTTTCCAGCGTTTCATCAGCCAATTGTCCATATTCGCCAACCGTCTCTTCAGACTGCCGCTCCGGATCATAAACAATCACCCGAATGCGCTTGGCGAGGCCAAACCAATGCCCATCCGGTTCGCGGAATTTTGTCGGAATGGCATTCTCCAGACGGTTCGAAGTTATGGGTTGTAGAAGATTTTCCGATTGAAAGCGCCAGAGGGTGCCAGCATCCGCCGAAATCACGACGTCCGCAGGGCTTGCATCGCCCTCTGCCTTCATGGTTTCAAGCAGGGCTGAACTCGACATCTCACGGAACCGAACGCGAATTCCCGATTGTGCTTCGAAGGCGTTATAGAGCACGCGATCGGAATCATAATGGCGCGATGTGTAGACATTTATGGTGCCGACTGGCTCTGATTCACTGCTGCGATCTCCGCACCCTGACAGCATCAATATGGACAAGAGCGTTAAAAGGGACAGGCGCATCATTTGATCTCCTAATGGCTTGTTTTCAGTAATCATGAATGAGAATGGATCGCAACAATTGCGACAATTGCAGCTGTTTCAGGTCCTCTAGCTGGTCAAATTGCCCGGATTTTGCATGATGAGGTTTGGGGAAGCTCCATATCGGTGTCCAAACGCCGATACTAGAGACAACCTTCCCAGGTGGGGATTGTAGATGAATGATATTATTGTTGAAGTTGATGTCTCGCCGCCAGGCGCAGAAGCATCCCTTGCTGAAGCTATTGAGATCTTCGCAAAATGGCGTGCCAGTTCC
>JBCBAO010000288.1:0-3373 GCA_038532405.1 Pseudomonadota bacterium
GCCTTTCTGGGCCGGGTCGAAGCCGAGATATTCGATTTTGACGAGGACCTCTAACGGGCCGGGCTTTGGTGCCTCGGTCTCCACATATTTGAAGTCGCCATCCTTGAGAGGGCGGCCGTTTGGGCGGTCATTGATGAGCCATTGTCTGTTCGTAGTCATAATACGTCTTTCTGCTAAAGCGGGTGTGGGGCGGCGAGCCAGGCACCGTCAATCAAAAGTTCAGAGCCATTGGTCGAGCTTGATTCGTCGGAGGCGAGATAAAGAATACCGTTCGCGATTTCGGATGGCTCGATCATGCGTCCGTTTGGCTGGGTGGCCGTAAACATAGCGCGCATGCCTTCAGGATCATCCGAAGCGTCGAACTCGGCTTGGTTCATCGGTGTGTCTATGGCACCCGGATGGACAGAATTGCACCGGATGGTCTTGTAAGTCCGGGCACAATGCACGGCGACGGATTTCGTAAGCAATCTCACGCCGCCCTTCGATGTGGTGTAGGCCGCAGCCGTGGCGAGCCCGACAAATCCGGTAATGGACGACACATTCACGATCGATCCGGAGGGACCACCTGGATTGTCCTTCATACACCGCACCGCTTCCCGGCAGCCCAGCATGACGCCGGTGAGGTTGACGTCCATGACCTTGTTCCAGAGGTCCAGTTCCGTGTCCTCAATCGAGCCCATACGAATGATGCCAGCATTGTTGACCACGATATCAAGCCGGCCATGCTCAGACATCACAGTGTCTGCAATCTCCTTCCACCGGCCCTCGTCGCTGACATCCTGATGGTGGTAGGTGCCGCCAATCTCGCTGGCGACGGCTTTGCCTTTGTCGTCCTGGATATCGGTGATAATCACCGTACCATCCTGTTCTGCGAAAATACGCGCTGTGGCCTCGCCGATGCCGGATGCGCCCCCGGTTATGAGGCATATTTTGCCATCTAGTCGTCCTGTCATGTCACCCCTGCTTATTGTTATGGAGAATAGTCTGTTTTCGAAAGAAAGATGATATCTTCACTGATCAGTGTGCGATCTAATACAGCCTTGTAGTCGATAAAGTTCGGGTGCGCGACCAGCGCTGCGATGCCGACATCATAGCTGTTGAAGTCCTCAAGTTCCCAAATGTCGACAACGGTGTGCAGACGCCCCGTGCGGTGGAGGAAGGCGCGGTCGAGCCGCCAACCTGCCGCTTCCACGATAGGCTTGATCATCTTCATAACGCCTAGAAAGTCTGACAGGCCATTGCCATGGCATTGAAGTGTCGATTGGAGAAATACGGTCATTGGATTGCCCTATCCCAATGGCCGGAAAGGATCGCTGCCATCCCAGTCTACAGCTGCCGATTTAATCAGATCGAACAAGCCATCGCTGCCAGGGGAGGGTTGGAGCACTTCGACGAGTGGTTCACCGGGGCGGGTCTCGGCGTAGAAGACGGCCCCGCTGCCGGGAACGTCGGCTTCGACAACACGGCGCGCGCCGGACGCATCGGCCTTGGCGCGTGCATCAGCTATATCGTCCGTCAGCAGACAGACATGGTGCAATCCGGATGTTGCATAGGGCGCAGTTGTGTAGATCGATGGTGCAGTATTGTGCTGTTTGATCAGCTCGATCTGGGTATCTCCCCAATAGGCGAGGGCAAGGCCGAAATCGACATCCGAAGGGTGCCCCTCAAAGGTCGTATTGATAAGGCCGGCATGCTCAATCCAAAAAAAAGGACCAACGCCCATGGTTTCCGTCCAGTGTTTCAGGGCGGCGTCGAAGTCCTCTGGCACAAAGGCCAATTGAATAACGGGACCAATAGAGGCGATCAGGTCAGCTTTCGCCATCAGCTATAGACGTCCAGTGCCATGCCGGCAGCTTCTGCAATATTGCGATGCTGGTCCTGGAGCGCGAGTTCATTTGCGCCATAGGTGACTTTGAAACCTTCAGGCGCAGATTTTAGCCGTGCCCAACCATTCGAAGCGATCCAATAGTCTTCGGTTGCAACCACATGGGCTGTGGCATCGAAACCAAGTGTCGCAACTTCTTCCCGGTGCGCCTCACTGCGCACGCCGCCCGGTGCGTAAACCGCGAAGCGCGTATACATTTTGCCGACGCCATTTGGGAAGTGGCGGAAGACCTGCGCGAAGGGGGCCGTTTCGCTGACTGTGCCGAAAAAGAGAACCGTATTCGGAAAAAGATAATGCACGCCGCTATAGTCAGGTTTCGGCCAGTCTGCTTCTGGCGCGTCGACCAGTTCCGCTAGCGCACGCGCGGCCCAACCAATGCGGTGGTGGCGGCCAAAGGACTCATAAAGGGTTTCGGTGCGCGAGATGGGAGATACGGTTTTCGGATGCAGCACCGGGAAATGATACCCTTCACCATAGGTGTCGAGGGCGTATTTCCAGTTACAGTCGGCTTCAATTATGCCGTTTTTGACAGGCTCTGCTTTGTGGAGCTCCAATTGTTCAAGCTCGATGGCGAAGTCCCCGAGATGGGCACCGATATCGATGGGATCATCCCCCGGGCGCGGGATGATGAAGATCATGCCGGCCCACTCGGTACACGGAACAGGAACGAGGGATTTGGCCTCGCGGTCCATGTTTTCGAAGGCTTCGGCCTCCGGGACGGCGACAAGGCGTCCGTTGAGATCGAAACTCCACCCATGGAAGGGGCAGGTGAGGAGTTTCCTGACACATGACTCCTCGGTGAGTTTCGCAGCGCGATGGGTGCACATATTTAAAAAGGCTTGCACCTCGCCTGCTTTGTTGCGGGTAATGATAATGGATGTGCCAAGTTCCTCGAATAGGAAGACAGCGCCTGGCTTCGGCAAGTCCTGGGACAGAGCAGCGAGGATTGGCTGGCCTTTGAAAACGTTCTCGATCTCTGCTTCGAGGCGCGTCGGGTCAGTGTAGACCCGCGCATCGTTTTCCATAAACCCGTTCGCAGCCAAGTCCCCGACGCCGGCTCGAATACGATCTACGTAGGCCTTTTGCTGCCTCAGCGCGACCTGGTCGCGCCGGGCAGCCCAATCAGCCTCTTGCAGATCCTGGTCAGGCATAGCTGACAACTCCTTTTACCGCCTCCGTAATTCGCGCCGCATTCGGCAAGAACGCATCTTCCAGCGATGGCGAGAAAGGAACCGGCGTATGCGGGCAGGTCACTTTCTTGATCGGCGCTTTCAGCAGTTTAAAGCCTTTGTCTGCCACTATAGACGAAATATCAGACGCGAGCGAGCAACGCGGCGGGCTTTCATCGACAATGATAAGCCGGCCGGTATTCTCGACGCTTTCCAGGATCGTTTCTTCGTCCAGTGGAGACGTCGTGCGTGGATCGACGAGTTCGACATCTATGCCATCCTTGGCAAGCGTATCTGCAGCCATCTTGGCATGCAGCAT
>JBCBAO010000289.1:0-3370 GCA_038532405.1 Pseudomonadota bacterium
GTCGCCGGCTGTGTAAATGTCTTCACCAGCCGCACCGTGCGCCGCTCCCGATCAGCCTGGCCATTCTCCCGTGATCCCCGGTTCAACAATGGGCCGCAACAGGAGCAGCGGGTACAGGGCTCCCTCGGTTCGGGGGTTTTGGTGGGAAATGATGGGGTCATTGTTACCAATAATCATGTTATCGAAGGGGCGGACGAGTTTCGCATCGTGCTGTCGGATCGGCGCGAATATCCGGCGGAGTTGATTCTGGCCGACGAGCGGACGGATCTCGCCGTTCTGAAGATCGATGATGAAGCCGGCGAACTGCCCGTATTGCCATTTGCCGACACGCGTGGGCTGGAAGTTGGGGATCTGGTGCTGGCCATCGGCAATCCATTTGGTGTCGGGCAGACGGTGACCAGCGGGATCGTTTCGGCAACCGCGCGGACCGATGTCGGCATTTCTGACTATGCCTTTTTTATCCAGACCGATGCTGCCATCAATCCGGGCAATTCCGGCGGGGCCCTCATCAATTCGCGTGGTGAACTTGTGGGAGTGAACACAGCGATCTTCTCGCGGTCCGGCGGCTCGAATGGGATCGGATTTGCAATTCCCTCAGAGATGGTGCGCCGAGTGGTCGATGCGGCCGTCAATGAGGGGCGCATTACCCGGCCATGGCTTGGGTTGAAAGGCCAGGCTGTAAGTTTCGACATCGCCCAGTCCCAAGGGCTCGATCGGCCTGTCGGGATTATCGTGACGGAGATTTATGACGATGGCCCAGCCGAGCGGGCCGAGCTTCGCCGCGGAGACTTGATTGTTGCGATTGATGGCCGAGAAGTTTTCGACGAGCGCGGCCTCAACTTTCTCGCCACGACAAAATCCCCCGGCGAACGCGTGACCCTGGATGTGATGCGCGGTGGACGTGACATGCAGAT
The DNA here is from genome assembly GCA_038532405.1 of Pseudomonadota bacterium. Taxonomy (GTDB): domain Bacteria; phylum Pseudomonadota; class Alphaproteobacteria; order Caulobacterales; family Hyphomonadaceae; genus CALLCD01. The sequence continues at coordinate 915 of JBCBAO010000289.1, forward strand.
ACAGGTTCTGCTGGCACCGCCGCCAGGGGCAACCGAGGCAGAGCTGCGTTTGCTGGAAGGCCGTCACCCTTTTTCTGGTGCCGAAGTGGCCGAACTGTCGCCGGCCCTCGCTGAAAACATGGGCCGCGATCCATTCGTGAAGGGTGTATTGATCACACGCATGTTGCGCCGGAGCATTGCCCGCCGGGTCGGTGTGCGCCCCGGGGACATCATCATCGCTGTGAATGGGCGTGAGACGCTCACCCTGGAGGCTTTGGATACGGCGCTCGGCTCAGTCGATCCGGTCTGGCAGATAACCGTGGAGCGCAACGGGCAGCGATACACATCAAATGTCCGTCTTTAAGGGCGATCTGGCCATGGGGCTGCGGCCCGCCTAGAACATGCCTATGGCAGATTTGTTTTCAGCGTCCGGTCTTGCAGACGCCGCGCCCCGGCCCTTGGCGGATCGCTTGCGCCCCGAAAGCCTCGGCGATGTCATCGGCCAGGACCATCTCATTGGCCCGGATGGCGCGCTGCGGCGGATGCTGGACCATGGCAATTTGTCCTCGCTCGTTCTGTGGGGGCCACCCGGTGTCGGGAAGACCACAATTGCCGGCCTGCTCGCGGCGGAAACATCCCTGGCGTATGAGGCGATCTCGGCGGTCTTTTCCGGTGTGAAGGATTTGCGGGCCGCCTTTGACCGGGCTGAGGCCAGGCGGGCGGCGGGCCGGGGGACCCTGCTATTCGTTGATGAAATCCATCGTTTCTCGCGGTCCCAGCAGGACAGTTTCCTGCCCTTTGTCGAGAGCGGCGTCGTGACGCTTGTTGGTGCCACGACCGAAAATCCGAGTTTTGAGATTATCGGAGCGCTTCTGTCGCGCTGCCCGGTCTTTGTGTTGAACCGGCTGGACGCTCCGGCATTGGAGGCGATGTTGGCGCGGGCTGAGGCCCATATGGACGCCGCCTTGCCCTTAACGGAGGAAGCGCGATCAGCCCTCGTCCAAATGGCCGACGGCGATGGCAGATATCTGTTCAACCTGGCAGAGCAGGTTTTTGCCGTCGCCCGAACTGGGGAGCTGTTTGATCTGGACGGGCTTGAGGCCGTACTGCAAAGGCGCGCTCCTGCTTATGACAAGAATAAGGAAGGCCACTACAATCTGATCTCCGCCCTGCACAAATCGGTGCGAGGGTCTGATCCGGATGCGGCGCTCTATTGGTTTGCGCGGATGCTGGAAGGTGGCGAAGATCCGCTCTTCCTGGCCCGCCGCCTTGTGCGGATGGCAAGCGAGGATATCGGCCTTGCCGACCCGACGGCGTTGATGATCGCTGCCGAAGCGGCGCGCACCTATGAACGGCTTGGGTCGCCAGAGGGGGAGTTAGCGCTCGCCCAGGCCGTCATTCACCTTGCGACGGCTCCGAAATCAAACGCTGCCTATGTGGCGTATAAGGCGGCGCGAAAAGCGGCTCGGGAAACCGGCTCATTGATGCCGCCTAAACATATTCTCAACGCGCCGACGGCGATGATGAAGGACCAGGGATATGGCAGCGGCTATGCCTATGACCATGACACTGAGCATGGATTTTCGGGCCAGAATTATTTCCCCGATGGCCTGCCGCGCGCAACATATTATACGCCAAAGGGAGAGGGCCGCGAGCGGGTGATCCTTGAAAGGCTCGACCGCTGGAAGGCGTTACGGGATGCCGCCAAGGACGTCTGAACCCGGCCTGGCGTTGATATCGGCTCCCTCAAAATCCACGCGTGGAGCAATTGCGCTCATATTCGGCGATCGCTTCCGGCATCCAGCGGCGGAAATTTTCGGCGCGGGTTTCGCTTGCTGGATGGGTGCTCATCCATTCCGGCGGACGTTCGCCGCCACTGAGCGCGCCCATTCGCTCCCAAAGCTCCGGTGCTTCGCGGGGGTCGTAACAGGCACGCACGAGGAGATCAAGGCCGATTTTATCCGCTTCGGTTTCATGGTCACGGGAGAATTTTAGAATGCCGCCCTGGGCCGCCATTCCGAATGCCTGCATGACGGCACGTTGTTGGGCAACGCCCATGTCACCAAGGCCAACGCCAACCGCCATCTGCCCGAGCTGGGCGACGCGTTGTTGGCTCATGCGTTCCGCTCCATGGTGGGCGAGGGCATGGCCGATTTCGTGGCCCATGATGACGGCGAGCTTGTCGAGGTCTGCCAGGTCGTCTCCCGGTTCGAAGACACCGTCATTGTCGCCCGCAACGTCCATGATTTGCGTGTAGACGGCGACATACCCGCCTGGCAGGCAAAAGGCATTCGGCTGTTCTGACAGGATAACATTGTATTGCCAGTCGAATTTGTCGGCGACGGCCGTGAACTGGTACCCTTCGGCGAGCAATTCGCGCTCCAGCTGGATTGCGGCTGTTTCGAGGCGTTCTCCGATTTCCCGCACAATGGCAACAACTTCCGGCGCGCCTTCGGGGCACTGTCCGCCTGGCAGGC
>JBCBAO010000290.1:0-3347 GCA_038532405.1 Pseudomonadota bacterium
ATGGTGCAGCCTCGCCTCATCCGATACGGGTTCGGACCATTCGAAGGCGCTGAAAGCAATGCCATTTGTGGTGCCGTGGAACCCATCCTGCAGATACTGAACGGATTGCTGCTGGGACAGGGCCCTGCGTTTCTGGTCGTCGGACCCGATAAGCAAAACGTTCGGTGTTATCGCGCCGGATGTTCGGGCGATATCGAGGGCCGCTTCCATGCCGCCATGCCGGTCCAAGGTATCCGCGAGGGCCTTGAAGCGCGCATTGGCAAAACGTGATTTTGCGAATTTGCGCAGGCCCTCCGGTGCGCCGCCGGGGGCAGGCACATAGGTAATCCCGGCCCAACTTGCAATGGCTTGCATGGCTTCGGCCTTCGCAAGGAATCGGGACTGCCCTTGCACCATGAGGGCGACCAATCTGTCCTGGAAAAAGTAGAACACCAGGGCGAATGACCCGAAGAAGAAAACGGGCAGGAGGAGGGTTTTTAAAAGCCCGCCCACAAACCCACCCGGAAGAATTGCATCTAAACTTGAAAAACAAATAATGAAGGCCCCCATGGCGAGGGCGGCCGGCACACTGACTTGTTTCGACAGGTTTTCCTTAAGGTCACCGCCGGAGGCGACGTTTCGTAAGATCGGGTAGATTTTCTGGTCAACAAAGCGGTGTGTGCCTTGGCGGGCAAATCGCCTGTCGAGCGTGTCCCATCTGTTCTGCATATGTTTGTCCCCCGATCCACTGCAGATGATCATCTCACAGATCTTTGTGCGTATGTTTGTCGCCAATGTACCGACCCGGGCAAAAGGCGGCGATTGGCCTTAACGGACCTTACTTTTCTGACATTGGGTCAAATCTGGCAATGGATCGAGAGATCGCATTCGGGCCGGCGGCGTACCGGAAACCATCGAGCTGTTTCTTCGTATCGTCCGGTCGCTGACCTGCCACCTGTGTCTTTTTTGAACCACTTTGTGGCATCAACCGACATGTAAATGTGACCAGTCATCTGGCGGCGTGCCAAGCCATTCCCTCCCCATCCTCGGTGTGGCGCGCTGCTCGGCTGGTCACAGCAAAATTGCAAGCTCGCCTCGTTCACAGAGACAATATGCAGGCAACCTATCCCCGCTCGCCTGCGTATTGGGCCGGTCAGTGATGGTCACTGGCCGGTCTGAGCTGTGGAGGCGTTGTTATGGGCGGTCGGCGGTGGCAGGCGTTTCTGTTGCTGCGGCTTCGGCGGTGACCCGTTCGAAATCGGCATAGATCAATCGGATAAAGACCTCTGCACTGATAAAACCGGCACCCCAGCTATCGGCCCAGGGGGCCAGACTGTCTGCAACGACCGCAGCGTCTGCATCCATGCCGTCGGACATGGCCTGGCGAACCGTGGCGGTGACCTGTTCCAGCATTTCGATGCTTTCAACAAGATCTGCGCGGGAGGCCAGGCGGCCATGGCCCGGGATAATCCGTGTCTTGTCATCGATCCGGTCCCGTGCCTGTTTCATGGCGGCCATATATCCCTCAACTGTTCCCCCGGAAGAGACATCGATAAATGGGAACCGCCCGACAAAAAAGACATCGCCCATATGAAGGACATTCGCTTCCTGGAACATAATCATGGCATCGCCATCGGTATGGGCGTTTGGTGTGTGAAACACCTCGATTGTCTGTCCGTTGAGGTGGAGCCGAATGTCGTCGTCAAAGGTGATGACCGGCCACGCCGCCGGCGCGGCGGCGGGCGTGCTGCGGGAATTGCCGAGTAGAACGGTGTTCTGGTCGGTCGTCAGGCGTTCGCGTACATTGTCATGGGCGATAATGGTGGCCCCAAAGTTCGCATTGCCGCCGGTGTGATCACCATGCCAATGGGTGTTCACGAGGAATTTCGGTGTTCCGCCGGCGATATCGTCAATTTTAGCCAGATTTTTCGGAGCGATGTTTGCAAATTGGCTGTCGATGACGAAGACGCCGTCGTCCCCGGCCAAAACGCCGAGATTTCCACCCTGGCCAACCAGCATGTGCAAGCCGTCACCAAGATCGGTTGCCTCTATATCGATGTCGTCTTGGCCGCCTTGGGCGAGTTTCAGGCCGCCGTGGCCGTGGGCTACCGGAGTAAGAAGCGCGGCCAGCACAAGCGCGCGGGTTATCTTCTGGAACATTGAGTTCTCCTGGGGAAACCTATGGGTTGAGCTTAGCCATATGCGCGGTCATTTGCCATGATATCACGCATGTGTGTTACGCTTGGCCCATGAGGGATTTGTTAGTCATCAAAGCCAACGAATATGGCAGCCTCATCCACCGATTTGCGGCGGGAAACAACTGCGTTTGCGGGGAAGGTATCATCGGGATAGCCCATGGCAACGCAGATCATGATCACTTGGTCATCGGGAATTCTGGCATGTTCGCGAACCACGGGTGATTGCATGATGCCTTGACTGTTGATGACGCAGCCCAGCCCTTCAGACCAGGCCGCATTGACGAGCGCATTGGTCACCCCGCCGCAATCAAACGGGGCAATATCCCCGCCATGAATTGACTTGTCATAGGTCACGACAATCGAGACCGGGGCATCGAATTGACGAAATCCCCTCAGGACCCAATCCTGGCGTTTGGCTTTGTCGTGGCGCTCGATCCCCATGGCTCCAAAGAGCTGTTTTGCAATTTCGATTTGGCGGTCGCGATGGGGGCCTTCATAGGCTGGGCCTCGCCGAAATTCCCTTGTGTCCGGAACACCGGCAAGGTTGCGCTCAACATTGCCAGCGCGGATCCTGTCAAGGGGATCGCCGGTAATGACATAGAAATTCCAGGGTTGCGTGTTCAGAGATGTCGGTGCTCGCATGGCAAGCGCAAGGATGTTCTCGATGACCGCTTTTGGCACAGCGTCAGGTTTATATCCGCGTATACTGCGACGTCCCATGACTACATCTCTATATTCCAACTTGGGGCTCCCAATCTGTGCATCGCGCTGTCAGCTAATCGGTCATAAGATGCCGGACAATACTTTTTTGCCGCTGAAGCGGTCGGTTGCTCTTCACAAGGGCGGAAGGCTCTGCCATGAGGCGCGCGTTCCGATTTCGGCTGATGCGGCGTGTTTGAGACATCCACCAGCCTTTTTAGAAGAGATAAACATGGGCAGACAACGCAAACGCAAGGGCAACCCGATCGATGGCTGGCTATGCCTCGACAAGCCACTCGGGCTGACGTCAACCCAAGCCGTCGCGCGTTTGAAACGGCTCTATAATGCTGCAAAAGTGGGCCATGGCGGCACCCTCGACCCCTTGGCAACGGGGGTCCTGCCCATCGCATTCGGGAATGCCACCAAGACGGTGGCTTGGGCCATGGATGCCGAGAAGGATTATGAGTTCAC
>JBCBAO010000291.1:0-3315 GCA_038532405.1 Pseudomonadota bacterium
GCGCGTCGTATCAGCAGCTTCCACACGCGCCAGATCGTTCAGGATGCGCGCCGTCGCGGCGGCGGGGAAGCCGCCTTCCTCTGCGGCGTCCCTCGCCAGCGCCAAATTGCTAAGGTCCACATCCTCTAGATAGCGCCCCATCCGCTCCACGGTTTTCGTAATGGTCTGGCTACGGGTGATCTTCAGCTTTCGTTCGGTTTCTATGCGGGCATAGGCAATCTCGGCAAAGTCTTCGATGAGCTGCTTTATCTTCGCTTTGTCGTCCGGCTCGCCTTGGCATTTGCTCGCATCCCAAAGGGCGAGGGCCCCGATGGTGCCGGCCACGCCCAGTGGCCCGGCAACCGCTGCTGCCGTCGCCCCGCCAAGGCACAGCGCCCCCGTGCCAAAAACGGCAAGGCCGATTTGCTCGGCGCACTTTCGGATCACGTCAGATATAACACGCCCCTCCGCCCCGGTGGATAGCGCCACCTTAGGGCGCGCAACTTCCCCGTCAATTTCTGGGTTTATTCCTGCTTGTTTCGCTCCAAAAAGTCCCAGTCACGTCAAAACTCCCAGTTCGGGCAGAACTGGGAGTTTTTTCTGGGACTTTTTTGTTGGATAGATTTTTGCCTAGGCGTCCGTTTTTTCGGCGATCCAGGCGTCGACATTTTCCTCCAATATGGCGAGGGGCACCGGCCCGTCGCGTAGGACAATGTCGTGGTAATCCCCCAGGGTAAAGTCCTCGCCGAGGGCCGTTTTCGCCCGCTCGCGCAGCTCAAGAATCTTGATCATGCCGATTTTGTAGGCCGTCGCCTGGCCCGGCATCACAATGTAGCGGTCGATCGCCTTCACGCAGTCGCTTTCCGGGTTTGGCGTGTTGTCCATCAGGTATTGCGTGGCTTCCTCGCGAGTCCACTGTTTGTCGTGCAGGCCGGTGTCGACAACCAGCCGTGCGGCGCGCCACAGCTCCATGGCGAGGCGGCCAAAATCGGAATAGGGGTCCTCATAGAAGCCAAGCTCCTTTGGCAGGTATTCGGTATAGAGGCCCCAGCCCTCCGAATAGGCCGTGAAACCGCCGAATTTGCGGAATTTCGGAATGCCGTCCAGCTCCTGGGCAATGGCGATCTGCATGTGGTGGCCGGGAATGCCTTCATGGTAGGCGAGGGCCTCCATCTGGTAGATTGGCATCGCATCCATCCGGTAGAGGTTTGCGTAATACGTGCCGGGGCGGGAGCCATCCGGGGCGGGGCGTTGGTAGAAGGCTTTGCCAGCCCCTTTTTCGCGGAAGGGTTCCACGGCTTTCACGATCATCTCGGCCTTCGGGAATGTGTTGAACATGGCCGGCAGGGCCTCGCGCATCGTGTCGATCAGGGCGGTGGCTTCGGCGAGGTATTCGGCCCGGCCCTCATCGGTGTCCGGTTTGTAGAACCTTGAATCGGTGCGCAAAAACTCGAAGAAGTCCTGGAGTGTGCCCTCATATTCGAGGTCCGCCATAATGGCCCGCATCTCGCCATGGATCCGGTCCATCTCGGCAAGGCCAAGCTCATGGATCTCGGCCGCGGTCATGTCGGTCGTCGTCATATTGGCGAGGCGGGCGGCGTAATAGTCCGCGCCGTTTGGCAAGCGCCAGACGCCATCATCCGTGCTGGCGGTGTCGCGCTGGGTTTCCAGCATGGTGATCAGGCGGCGATAGGTTGGCTCCACGGCGTTGCGCAGGGCGAGGTCCGCCTCGGTGCGCAGGTCGGCGGCTTCCTGGGCGGTGATCACTTCGTTTTCCTCAAGCGCTGCGACCTTTTTGCGGAAGTCGCCCATGAGCGGGCTCGGATCGTCATATTCTGCGCCGCCAAAGGGGTAGCCGGTCACGACATTTTCGGAGGCTTCGATCGTATAATCGAACACGAATTTTGGCGGCATGATGCCGTCTTTCGCAGCGGCCTCTGCCCGTTCCTGGTGGGTGCCGAGGAAGACCGGGATGCCGTTCAGGCGGGCGATGTAGGCCTCGGCGTCGGCTTTGGTATCGACCCGGTGCTGGTTGATCAGAAAGGCGGGAATGCCCGAATGCTGGCCGCGCATCTGGCTGAACACATACCAGTTCTGGCGAAACGCGAAGCTGCGCTCGGCCTGCTCCAGCTGATACTCCGCCAGTCGGTAGGATAAGGCGGTCTGCTCATCCAGCAGCTCAAACTCAAACTCCTCGCGCATTGTGGCCACTGTTTCGCGCTGGATCTCCATCTCACGCAGCGCATTCGCCTCACTCGCATCATCCCAGCGATCATAATTCACCTTCATCCCCAAAAATGTTTGGGTCATGGGGCTTCGCGCGACGGATTCGTTGAAGTTGGTTTCGAAAAAAGCGTTTAGCCGTTCGCTCTCGGCGGCGATAAGCTCTTCGCGCGTGGGTTCGGTTTCGACGAGGGCTTCTGCGACTTCAGCATCGGGCGACGATCCGAACGGAAGGGTTGGCAAGGTATCGCACCCGGCGAGCAGAAAAACGGTTAGAATAGCAGTGGCGGTCGTTTTCATCGGTTCAGCCTTTGGTGAACAATTGTTAGGATTACGAAAGTCTTAACCGGTTTTTCGGTTTCGTTAACCTTCTTCGGTCAAGGAGTGATAAGAATTTGAAACTGTGCGCAAGGGGGCGTCTGCGGTTTCATTGGTGCAGAAGTACCTCGAATCGTTTCTATCGTGGTTTGAGGAAGGCAGGAAAGTGATTGGTATGGACCCCGTAGAACCCATCGACGCGGCGGGCGAGGTGCCTGAATTCGAACAGGATGCAGACACAGCGGCAAAGGCTACGCCGCGCATTGATGTTATGCAACTGGCGTTTTGGGCGCTCTTGCTGATCGCAGTTGCAGCAGCCTGCGTCGCTGTGGCATGGCCGAGCGCTGGCGGAGCAACCTGGCCGGTTACGATGATTGCCATGGCCGCGTTTGGCCTTGTTGCTATTCTGTGGTTGCTCCGCGGTGCAGGTCGCAAGCTTGGCCTATTCCCAGAGCGCGGACTTGCCGAAGCCTCTATTGCCGTTAATCCACCGAGATTCACCTGGATTCATGCGCTCGATGAAGCTGTACTCATTACCGAGCGAGGCGGTGCCGCCGTCGCGGCGAATGACGCTTATAAGGATCTGGCCGCCCTCAGCATATCGGGACTTGGAGACAACAGCAGATCACCAACGGTTGACCGTTTGTTTGGGGCGAGCCCCGGTCTTGCCGCTCCAATCTTCAGATTGTCAAAGTCTGCCAAGGCGGGTGAACCTCGCCGTGAGGTTATGCCCGCAATTACACTTGGTCCGGAAAGCTTGCCAGTACAGTTCGAGATCAGCGTCTCCCCTTTGCC
>JBCBAO010000292.1:0-3237 GCA_038532405.1 Pseudomonadota bacterium
CGATCTAAGAAACAATAAGCTGGCTGTGATCCTGGCTTTCAGGTCTTCAATATCTCCAACCAAATCTGCCTTGTCGCGTTCGGCCGTTTCGAATGTGCGTGGAGTGAGTGCCTTAACCATAGTTGCAGCTTTAGCAACCATTGCTTAAGTCACTGTTAACTCAATTGGCCTCGTATCGACGTCAGATTTCAGGACGCAAATCGGTCAGCTGCGAGTTTGATTTTCACTCTGTTTTGCTGTTCCAAAAGCCTTGCAACCTGGCTTGCGAAATCGTCCTTCGCCGTCTCCAAAATATAAGCCCACAACGCGGTAAGCAATAAGCTTAAATTCGATATTGGCGGGTTTGGCAGTCCATTGAACCAATCCTGGGCGCGGGCATTTAACGTCTCAACGGCGATTTTATCGATGCGCACCCCAACTTTGAAACTGTCTTTGGACGGGAGGATAAATTCAGGCAGCCGATTTCTGTGCCATGCCATAATCGCATGGGCGATTGAAAGATCGATCACTTGTTTGAGCGACTGCCCCTGGTCATCAAGAAAACGGTCTAGCACGTCTTTTTCGTCCGCAGTTAAGGACAGCCTCCAGACACTGGATGATCGTTCAAATGCCGACGACTTGGTCTTAGTCATTTGGGCCATCCAGTTGCCTGCGGACCGACTGTTCTGTTGTTGGCAACCCACGTTTCTCAAGTGCATCTAAGATCAGCTCTTTGACAGAACTGTCGCTATCATTTGCGACACGCTTCAGGAGTTTCCGGAGCCAAAAGGGAACCTCTAAATTAATGCGCGTCGGTGCCGTTTGATCCTGATCTTCAAAATCGATGCCCGCACAGAATTGAGAGATGGACGCCGGATCAATAGCACCCGGCCGGGTCGATTGCGGGCGGCCACGTGCGCGCTTGACAGGAAAACTATGCACGTTCTGATCGGTCATCAGGCGAATCACTTATTGCTGTGAGTTATTGAGTAATAATTCAAATACTCAATAACTCAAGTGAACACCCTTATCCCTCGACACCCGCCACGCTGTGCCCCATATGTTCCAGCATGCCAAAGACCGTTTCCGAAGCCCCCGCGACATTCACCCACGGCGCAGCCCGGGACGCCATCTCCGGCCTGCCCTCCTCCACCTGGACACCCCATCGGCCGGACAGGAACTGGGTCGGCTTCGATGCCGGCAATCCCTTCAAAGTGGCAAGCGCCTATGAGCCCTCCGGCGACCAGGTCACCGCCATTCCAGAGCTCGTCGAAGGCATCGCGGAGGGGGAACGCGACCAGGTGCTGCTCGGGGCCACCGGCACGGGCAAGACCTTCACCATGGCCAAGATTATCGAAGCCGCCCAGCGCCCGGCCTTGATCCTTGCCCACAACAAGACCCTCGCCGCCCAGCTCTATGGCGAGTTCAAATCCTTCTTCCCGGACAATGCGGTGGAGTATTTCGTTTCCTACTATGATTACTACCAGCCGGAGGCCTATGTCCCCCGCGCGGACCTCTATATCGAGAAGGAATCCTCCATCAACGAGGCCATTGACCGGATGCGCCACTCCGCCACCCGCGCGATCCTGGAACGCGAAGATGTGATCATCGTCGCCTCCGTCTCCTGCATTTACGGCATCGGTTCGGTGGAGACCTATACCGAGATGACCTTCAAACTGGAGGAAAACCAGCAGATCGACCCGCGCGATGTCGCCGCCAAGCTGGTCTCCCTGCAATACACACGCAACGACATGGCCTTCGGCCGCGGCACCTTCCGCATGAAGGGCGATGTGATCGACATCTTCCCCGCCCACTATGAGGACCGCGCCTGGAAGCTTTCCTTCTTCGGCGATGAGCTGGAGAGCATTGTCGAGTTCGACCCCCTCACCGGCAAAAAGACGCAGGACCTGCCCGCCGTCAAAATCTACGCCAACAGCCACTATGTGACCCCGCGGCCGACCCTCAACCAGGCCGTCACCTCCATCAAACAGGAACTCAAAGACACGATCGCCCATTTCGAAACCCACGGAAAACTGCTGGAAGCCCAGCGCATCCAGCAGCGCTGCGAGTTCGACATCGAGATGATGGTCGCGACCGGCTCCTGCAACGGCATCGAGAATTATTCCCGCTATCTCACCGGCCGCAAACCTGGGGAGCCACCCCCCACCCTGTTCGAATACCTGCCGGAGAACGCGCTCCTCTTCGTCGACGAGTCCCACCAGACCGTGCCCCAGCTCGGGGCCATGTACAAAGGCGACTTCAGCCGCAAACATACCTTGTCCGAATACGGCTTCCGCTTGCCGTCCTGCAAAGACAACCGCCCCCTGAAGTTCGAGGAGTGGCGCGCCATGCGCCCGCAAACGGTCCACGTCTCCGCCACCCCCGGCCCGTGGGAGCTGGAGCAAACCGGCGGCGTCTTTACAGAACAGGTCATCCGCCCAACCGGCCTCATCGACCCGCCCGTCGAGGTCCGCCCCGTCTCGACGGACGGGGCCAACCAGGTCGACGATGTCATCGCAGAGGTGAAAGAGGTCGCGGCCGCCGGCATGCGCTCGCTCATCACGACACTGACGAAAAAGATGGCCGAAGACCTCACCGATTATATGAACGAGCAGGGCGTGAAGGTGCGCTATATGCACTCCGATATCGACACTGTTGAGCGCATTGAGATCATCCGCGACCTCCGCCTCGGCGTGTTCGATGTCCTGGTCGGCATCAACCTCCTGCGCGAAGGCCTCGATATCCCGGAATGCGGCTTTGTCGGTATTCTGGATGCAGACAAGGAAGGCTTCCTCCGCTCAGAAACAAGTCTGGTCCAGACCATCGGCCGCGCCGCACGCAACGCAGAAGCTCGCGTTATTCTTTATGCGGATAACATCACCGGCTCCATGGAGCGTGCCATGGAGGAAACGTCCCGCCGCCGCGACAAACAGATCGCCCATAACGAGGCAAACGGAATTGTTCCGACCACAATCAAACGCGAGGTCGCCGACATCCTCGCCGACCTCGGCGAACGCCCCGGCCAGGCCGCCAAATCCAAACGCACCCGCCGCGGCGACAAACGCCGCGGCGTCGCAGAAGACGCCGCCCCTGCCCTCGCCGCCCCGGGCGACGCCGGCCACAATCTGAAGGCCGTCATCGCCGACCTCGAAAAACGCATGCGCGAAGCCGCCGCAGACCTGGAGTTCGAGGAAGCGGCAAGGCTGAGGGACGAGGTGAAGCAGCTCCGGGAGAGCGAACTGGGGCTTTGATTTTCGG
>JBCBAO010000293.1:0-3296 GCA_038532405.1 Pseudomonadota bacterium
CGCGTACTCGTCGTTTGTGCAATTTGACCGATTTGATCGAGTTCCGGGCCGAGGCGTTCCGCAGCGCGCACATCGACACTTCCAGCGATGCCACTGCGCACGCGTTCGGCACGCACTCTTAGGGGCGCAACTTCGCTAAGCGCATCCTCAAGACTGGGGTCAAGATTGGCATCGGGCAGGGCAGCGTGGACACGTTGGCCCAGCACGCGCCGATATTGCGGTGACAGTCGTTCCGTCCGCCAGGCCATCTTCAACACCGAAGCGGCTTTGATAAGCCGCAAGTTGGAAACTCCCATGGCGGACGGATCGGATGCCATGGCGAGGCTGGCCAGTTTGAACTCGATGGGTTTCTCCCGGTTCCCACGAATCCAAGACCTGCTGCGATTGACCAAGTCTTCGACCGTACCGAGCACTGAAAATTCCGGCGTTTTGGTCATCGTGTCTATGGTGCTGGTCGTTGATGCGATGGCGACGGCTTCACCCGGAAAAGGTGCAGATGCCGTGTTCAACTCCGATGTTGGCTCTGCACCGGCAGACACAAGCTCCTGCCCCCTGGGCCGGGCGGACTCTTCAAACCCCACCCGCACATCGTTCGGCAGGAACAGTAAGGCAGCTTTCAGCAGTCGCTGGTCTTCGGTGCCAGAGGGTTCATCATTTGCCGCCGCCCGGATGGCGCGGGCATCCTCCCGGTTTAGCATTTGCGGCGCGGCGAGCAAAAAGCCGCGGGCGGCCGAGACGTTTCTTGCTTCCAGTTCCCGGTCGACCTTTGCGGCCCAGAAGGCCCGTGCCTTATCACCCCTCGGCGACATGTTTGAAAATGCGCGGTCCATAACCCGGCGGGTTTCCGCAAGCGTTTCCGCCGTTGGCTGCACGGTATACGTGTTTCCCGAAAAAGCTGTGGAAATGATCTGCACGCCGAAAATCGGCATCATGAGAAGCAGTGCGTTAAAAATTATCGCTGGCATCCAACCAACAACATGTCCGGATGATTTCCGGTTTTGCTTCATCTTTGATTTTCCGTATTGGTAAGGGGCACCGTTGAATCCATAAGCGCACACTCCACCGTCTTTGATCAAGGGGAGAGGGGCAGTTCATCTGCAAAAAAAGGGGATTTTTCCGAGCTGAACAAATTTTGCACACAACTATTTGCTCGATCTTTGTTTTTGAATGGAAAAAACTATGTGGTGAAAGAGATTGTCGCGACTTCTGTTGCGGTATATACAGCGGCCACAAATTGGAGGTGCCTTGCCATGGCTGACACAGTCGACACGTCCTATACGCCATCTCCCGACGAGGAGTTCATGAACCCCAAGCAGTTGGCCTTCTTCCGTGCACGCTTGGAGGATTGGAAGACGGAGATCCTTGAAGGGTCGAAAACGACCATAAACAATCTCCAGGAAGAAAGTTCGTCCATGCCAGACATTGTGGACCGGGCATCTGCAGAGAGTGACAAAGCCCTGGAGCTTCGCACCCGCGACCGCCAGCGCAAACTCATCTCCAAAATCGATTCTGCCCTGCGCCGCATCGAAGCCGGGACTTATGGGTATTGCGATGAAACCGGCGAGCCCATTTCCCTCAAACGCCTCCAGGCTCGGCCCACGGCGACGCTCAGCCTGGAAGCGCAAGAGCGACATGAGCGCAAAGAGCGCACGCTGCGCGACGATTAGACGGCTCAAGACATTTTGAGGAACAGACATACGGCGACCCTTCGGTCGCCGTATCTTTATCACCCAACGCCCGGCTTATATTCGTCGGTGCGCTGATGGTTAGAATGGCAGCTCCAAACTAATGGCAGGTTAGCAAAGTCTAACAAAAGTCTTTCGCTTTCGAGATTAAAGATGAATCTCACAAATCGTCCGGTAAACCTTATCGCCGCGAAAAATCCCTAACGCTGTGTTAACCGGTTAGGCCCAAAGTCGATAAACGCACGATAACGGCGATAGGGGCCATTAAAATGCCTGCCAATATGAAGGATATGCCATCGCGCCTCGATGGGGATGACCTGCCGGTGCGCGGTGACAATTTCACCGTGCCGACGGCAAGAGGGGTATTGACGGCGGCTGAGATTGAAATGCTTCTCCGTCCCGATGATTTGGAGCGTTCCGCGCCTGCACCTTCGGCCGTCTCCGATAAGCCAATTGAACCGTTTGATGCCGGCTCTGCAGACGGCGAAGATCTTGCCGATGCCAAGGCTCTGACCGCTCGATTGACACTTGGCTTGCGAACCGCCTGCCAGATTGATGGGTTTTTCGAGGCGAGTGGCGTTGCAACCGGGCCGTTTGACCGCCTGGCGATGGGGATTGCCCCGGCACCTGTCACGGTTTTGTTTCAAGATAGCGATGGCAACTTGGTTGCCGGTCTTGCCCTCGCTGAAGGCCTCGCAAAGGCTTTGATAGACGTCGCCTGTGGCGGCATTCCAGTTTCTACGGCCCGCCCGGAACGACCACGATCATTCAGTTCGCTCGATCGCTTGCTGATCGAACGTGTGCTTCAGCCGCTCGCAGCGTTTGTTGACCCCGCATATTCCATCGCCTGCATAGAGACCGACCTGATCGCAGCCCAGGCAATGATGCCGCCCAATGCGACGAAAATCGCAGAACTACAGGCTGATGTGAATGGTGTCGGGGGCAAGGCCGCATTCGCCCGCATAGATTCGGACACTGCCGAGGTGCCAGCACCGGCAGAGAAAAAAGAACAGACAATTGCTGCTATACTCACCGCAAGGATTGCAAGCTTGCAGGTGCCGGTCAGCCGCTTGGCCAATTTGAAGGCTGGTTCAACCCTTCTGCTCGGTTTGCCAACGGATCAACCCGTTGAGTTGCTCTCCGGCGGCCGGTCCGGCCCCTTGGCGGCGACCGGCGATGTCGGTCGCCAGGGCAACAAAATCGCCGTCCGCCTCACCAAGATCGCGGCGTCGCTCCGCCGCTAGTGACCCTTGGCAATTTCTGCTTCTACCGCGGCGATCGCATCAGCTTCAGGATGGTCGCCGCGGATCTCGGCCTCTTTCTGCGCCCATAGCCGTTTTTGATAATTCGTCGAAATGATATCGGTTGCGACCAATACGCCAATGACCAGATAAAAACTCGACTTGCTCATGGCCTCCACTGGGAACCCAAAGAAGGTCATGTGCGCAAGATGCGCGCCTTCGGATACAAGAAGAACACCAACGAGAAAAAGGATGAAGAGGCCAAGCACTTCATACATGCGGTTTCGTTTCAGGAAATCGGCCACATAATCTGCAAGCAGGATCATCACGATGCCCGATGAAATGATGGCGATCGCCATGATCCAGACCT
>JBCBAO010000294.1:0-3294 GCA_038532405.1 Pseudomonadota bacterium
GGCTTGGACAACAAGGGTTTTTCTCGGTTTGGTGGTCATAGCGCAAGCAAAACACCCGGTCCCATCCCGAACCCGGCCGTTAAGTGCTGTAGCGCCGATGGTACTGCGTCTTAAGGCGTGGGAGAGTAGGTCACTGCCAAACCTAGCAAAACCTTTGAAATGTATCTCTCAAACGATGATCAAATGAAATGGCCTCCCCTTGGGTGGCCTTTTTTGTTTACCGACATTGCATAAAAGGGTCTTATGCGCCTTAAGAGGTTGTTAAGCACCTCGGCCCGCGATCAAGAATTGTTTGACCATGCTTTGATGGAGAGGGCAGATGTGGTACGTGCTCGTCTTAGAACACCATATTTAGAGGCGCACCCGTGAGTGAAAACCAAACAATACTTGATGAAGCGAAGTCTTCGTTAGATCGCGTTCAAGAATTCAAGCCAGATGACTTGGTTCAGAAAGGGCGTCTTGGCGAATCCAGCTTTGACGAGGCCATGGAACCAGCTCAACGGGTAATTTCTTTGTTCAGGCAGCTTCCTTCCGCAACACTCGACTACCTGTCAGATACAGAGCTTAATATTGTGAAATCTCAGGCAAACAGCCTGTACCAGATGTTTCAGGAAGTTCTCGCGTTCGATGTGAACGAGGGTGATGTACGCAATCGGCAAACTCAATTGGTAGAAAAGCTGCAAAGCGCCTACCAAGGGCATTTTACAAAGCTCTACCCGCTTATTTCATATTCAATGGCCCGGACAGTAAACTTTGGGCAGCTTGAAGATCAGGGGCGTGCTGCTGTTCAAGAGATTCGTGATCAAACAGAGCAGCTCATGGCGGAAATTGAGCAGCAAAAAGAAGCCGCGGATAGAATTCTCGAGGAAGTCAGAAAGACGGCTGCTGAGCGTGGTGTGTCGCAAGAAGCGAACTACTTCAAAGAAGAGGCCGATACACACGGATCAGAGGCTAAGAACTGGCGGTTCTGGACGATTGTGATGGCATTAGTCGTCGGCGTCTATGGCATTGCGACTTTGTTCTTCCACAAGATTGCATGGCTTACCCCACAAAATACCTATGAGACCGTCCAGTTTACCGTGGGAAAAGTTTTGGTATTCTTTGTTCTGGCCTACATGCTCACCCTATGTGCCAAGAACTTTCTGTCTAACCGCCACAACGAGATTGTAAACCGACACCGTCAGAACGCTCTGATGACCTACAAGTCGCTTGTTGATGCCGGTGGAACTCCTGAGGCTAGGGACGTGATCCTAAACCACGCGGCATCAAGCGTATATCGGTTACATGATACAGGTTATGCAAAACCAAGTGGAAACTCTGGTTCAAGCAGCAGCTCAATTGTTGAGATGTTGCCGAGAACTTCTCTGCCGCTCAACTCTGGCAGTTCTTAGAATAGGGAAATCTTGACGGTTTTCCTAGCGGTGCATAAATCATAATTTTCACACCATACCGCAATGCCGTGGAAAACAAGGCTGTGGACGTGGTGCCTAAATCAGGCACGCATTAAACAAATAGGGTGTGGTTCCGCCTACCAATGATTGCTCACACGAAAATCGATCTGCTCCAATCCCCGCGAACGTTCATCAAGTGTTAACCCTTAAAATCTGTACAAATTGGGTTTCCCCCTCCCAAAACCTACCCCAAATTGTACAAAACCCCTCAAATCACCCCCATAGCCTTTCCCTCCCAAATGATTTATGCTGCACTGCAGCAATCTATCAGAGGCCGGGTCCATGAGCACGCACATCATCTCAGTCGCGCAGCAAAAGGGCGGGGCGGGGAAGACGACGCTTGTGTGCAACCTCGCCACCGCCTTCCTTGCGGAGGGCAAATCCGTGGCCCTCATCGACACCGATCCGCAGGGCAGCCTCAGTAAGTGGTTGGATATACGCGAAGAATCCCTAGGCGTGGATGACAATCTCCATTTCGCAACGGCCACCGCCTATGGCATCGCGCGCGCGATCAAGGGCGTGCGCAGCGCCGATATCGTCCTCATCGACACACCCCCCAAAGCCGATAGCGACATCCGACAGGTCCTGCGCGAGTCCGATCTCATCCTCATCCCCGTCTCCGCCAGCCAGGCCGATGTCTGGGCCACCCACGACATCCTCGACCTCGCCGACCGCGCGGACAAGCCCACCCACATCGTCCTCAACCGCATCCGCGCCAACACCCGCGTGGGCGAAGATGTCCTTAAATCTGTCACCGATCTCGACGCCAAGCAACTCCAGTCCACCCTCGCCAACCGCGTCATCTATGCCGAAGCCATGGGCCGGGGCCTCGGCGCGATGGAGGTCAAGCGGACGGGCGCCGCCGCCGACGAAATCCGCGCGCTGAGCCAAGAAGTTACCAAACTTCTAATGGCATAAAATCTGTACAAATTGGGTTTCGCCCCTCCAATACTTACCCCAATTTGTACAAAACCCATCTTCCTTGCCCGCACCCCATCGCTGCCCTAGGCTGACAAAACCAGCCCATCGGACTCCTATGCACATCACCAAACTCAACATCTACCAGGTCAACCTTCCCATGAAGGAAGGCGCCTACGCCTGGTCCAACCAGAGCTTCCCCGCCTTCGATTCCACCGTCGTTCAAATCGAAACTGACGAAGGCATCTATGGCGTCGGCGAGGTCTGCCCCCTGGGCCCATCCTACCTTCCCGCCTACGCCGAAGGTGCGCGGACGGGCATGGCTGTTCTGGCCCCCGGCCTCATGGGCGAGGACCCCACGCATCTGGCCCGGATCAACCACAAAATGGACCGGCTTCTGAAGGGCCATCCATATGTGAAGTCCGCCATCGACATTGCCTGTCATGACATCATGGGCAAGGTCACAGGCCAGCCCGTGTGCAATATCCTCGGCGGTCGCCTACAGGAAAAAGTGAAACTTTTCAAAGTGGTATCCCGCGCCGAACCCGATGAAATGGTCGACAAGATCAATGGGTATCAGGAACAAGGTTTCAAACAATTCCAGATGAAAGTCGGCGCTGACCCGGACGTGGATATCACCAGGATCAACAAGGTCGCCGGTGCGCTGTGGGAGGGTAATGTGCTAGGGGCCGATGCCAATTGCGGCTGGCGCCAACATGATGCCGTGCGAGTGGTTAAGGCGACTGCGGACGTGAAGTACTACGTCGAACAACCCTGCGAAACCTATGAAGAGTGCCGCGTCGTCCGCGACCATTGCCACCACCCCATGATCCTAGATGAATGCATGGACAGCCTGCAGGCCGTGCTACGCGGGCATCAGGACCGCGCGATGGACGTTATCAACTTGAAAATCAATCGCTTAGGC
>JBCBAO010000295.1:0-3292 GCA_038532405.1 Pseudomonadota bacterium
GATTAATTGCGGTGGATTTAAGGTGCTCAACCACGCCGGGTGTGGTCTCATCAATAGTGCCATTGCGAATGGACGCGCTGAGGGCGGCCGTCAATTCTGCGGTATTTTGGCTGGGATCGCCTTGTAAAAGCGCAAGAAGACGCTGTCGTTCTTCGTCCTCTACAGAGGAGCGTATCTCCAATTCCCGCATAACGATATCGAGCACATTGGCCGCAACACGCGCATGGAAACGGGCTTGTCCGGAGAGTTTCGGTTGAGCTGTTTCCATAAGGAAGCGTCTGACCGCTTGCAAAAGCTCACCGGTGGAGGGGGCATCATACATGACTGGCCATTTTTTCGATCAAATTGAGTATATCGATCTCGGTTTCCGATACGCGTCGTCCAATCGCTGCGCGTTCCACCGTTGGCACCGCGCCTGACCGATAGCTGTCATACATCATCATGCACATGATCCCCCACTTGAGGGAGCCAAGCAGCTCCCACCAATCAACCTCATCTGGTGTGAACACTGCGCCTCCCGCTGAGGCATAGGCCGACAAAACATCTTCCAATTGACCAAACCCGCCAGCTCGCTGCTGTGTCTCCCCAAATCGCCAAGAATTTACACACAACCATCCGAGGTCTTCCCGCGGGTCACCGAGGTGTGCCAGTTCCCAATCCAACACAGCAACAAGACCGTTTGGATCGACCATCAGGTTTCCAAGGCGGAAGTCACCATGGACGAGCACGGGTCCAACGGGCGGGGGAGCCGAACGCTTCAGCTTTTGCAATGCAAGCTCGAAAACCGGTCGGTCGATTTTCAGGCTGCGATAGGTTTCCTCGTAAGCCTCGACCTGTTGAGGTCCATTGGATACCGCGATGGACACATTCGCAGGTGGTTTTGTTTCATGAATGACGGCGAGGGCCCGTCCGCAATCAGTTGGAAGAGACTTGCGGGCAAGGGCATAAGCCGCATCACGGAGGATTTTTCGCCCAATGGTTTCGCCATTGATAAAGGCCATAATATAGGCTTCGCCGAGCCCGTCTGCGGGTGTACAAATATGGGTGATATCTGGCACTGGAACACCATTTTCACCGGCGGTTTTGATCAACCCCGCCTCGATATTAAGGGCTATTGCCTGGTCTGATCCCTCCGACGCGTCGCCTTCTGGGGCCCGCCTTAGGACAAGGGATCTGATTGCGTCGTCTTCGGTGTGGACATCAAAACGCCAACTTTCCTGGCTTGCGCCCCCCGACAGGCGCTCTAGACCACCAATATAGGCAGATGAACCCTGGAGTTTTTTAACCAAGTGATTAAGGCGACTTTCAATCTCCTGTGTCATACGCATATTCGCCACAATTGCGCGAAACGTAGTAGAGCCCCAAAAGGCGATGGAATGAGACACAAATAGGCCATGGCGACGAAGAAGACTGATTCCCTGGAGAGTTCGCAAGAGGTGTCCCCGCCAAAGCAGAGCCTTGTGGCGTGGCTGCGCGGTCGATTTTTTGCCGGCATCGTCATCGCAGCACCGATTGCCATTACGCTAGCCGTTATCGCCGGCTTGATTTCGTGGATCGATGCGCGCGTTAAACCGTTGATCCCACCCTCCTGGAACCCGGAAACATATGTTACCTTTGGTATCCCGGGCCTCGGCGTTGTGGTGGCTGTTGTCCTGCTGACGCTCCTCGGTGCGATCGGCACCAACCTTATTGGCCGCTCGATGATCACGGCGGGCGACCGCTTCCTTGCTAATGTGCCTGTTGTTTCCAACATCTACTCCCTGTTCAAGCAGTTGTTTGAGACAATTGCGAGCAGCCAGCAAACCTCTTTTCGCGACATGGTCCTCGTTGAATATCCGAAGAAAGGGACATGGTGCATCGGCTTTGTTACAGCCCCGATCAAAGGGGAAGTGTTGGAAAAACTCGGGAATGAGATGATGGGTGTTTTCGTTCCGACGACGCCGAACCCAACTTCCGGATTCTTCATGTTTGTTTCGAAATCTGAAGTGATTGATCTGGATATGACTGTCGAAGAAGGCGCGAAAATGATTGTCTCCGTTGGTATGGTCGTTCCGGAACATATGACCGATGCAGAACTGGAAAGCGCGCTCGCCAAGATCCCGCCCCCAGAGGAAGAGGAGAAAGCGAAGGCGAGCTAGTCGTCAGCTAGTCCTCCGGGCGCTCGATCCTTGGGCTCAACAATTCGCGTAGCAAGACCAGACCCGTTCCTCTTTCGGTTTTGAAGGCGGGATCTTGCTCAATGATATTTTGCGCATCTTTCCGTGCGACGGGGATAAGATCGCCATGGGCGTCGAGTTTGATCGCGCGGAACATGGGGGCACCTGACTGGCGCAGGCCCAGCATGTCGCCAGGCCCGCGAAGCTTGAAGTCAGCCTCGGCAATTTCGAAACCGTCTTCGGTCCGTCGGAGGGTTTCCAGGCGCAGTTGTGCCGTTTCTCCTAGGGGCGGGCGATAAAGGAGCAGGCAGAAAGCCGGCTTGTCGCCGCGCCCAACCCGCCCGCGCAGCTGGTGCAGCTGGGCGAGGCCAAAGCCCTCGGCGCGCTCGATCACCATGATCGTCGCGTTTGGTACATCGACGCCAACCTCAATCACTGTGGTTGCGACAAGGATCTTGGTGTCTCCAGAGCGGAAGGCTTCAAGTGCGGCGTCTTTCTCCACCGGCTTCATGCGCCCATGGACGAGGCCGACGGGGACACCGAGTTGATGCTGCAGGGCTGCATGGCGGGAAACGGCGCTCGACCCATCGTCGTCGACGTCAACCTTTGGGCAAACCCAGAAGGCTTGCTCGCCGCGCTCGGCTGCGCGCCCCACGGCCTGGACCACATCATCGATCCGCGTATCGGGCAGGGCGCGGGTTTCGACGGGTTTGCGGCCGGCGGGCTTTTCGTCCAGGACGGAGATATCGAGGTCACCGTTTACGGCCAAAGCCAGGGTGCGCGGAATGGGGGTCGCGCTCATCACCAGGATATGCGGGCTTAGAGCCTTGTCGGCGAGCCTTGCCCGATCCATGACGCCGAACCTGTGCTGCTCATCGACAATGACGAGGCCGAGATTGGCAAATCCGACGCTTTGCTGGAACAGCGCCTGGGTGCCGGCGACGACCTGAATGGACCCGTCGGCGAGGCCCATCAGCGTCGCCTCGCGCGCGCTTCCCTTATCGCGCCCCGTTAGGGCAGCCACCGTGTAGCCAAGGGGTGAGAGCCAGGCGTCGAGGGTTGCAAACTGCTGGCGCGCCAACACTTCCGTTGGAGCCATGAAAGCGGTCTGGAACCCGGCCTCTGCCGCCTGAACC
>JBCBAO010000296.1:0-3291 GCA_038532405.1 Pseudomonadota bacterium
CATCCCGGTCCGATGAACCGGGGGATCGAGATCGAAAGCGCCATCGCCGACGGCCCGCAATCGATCATTACAGAACAAGTTGAAATGGGCGTCGCCGTTAGGGAAGCGGTTCTGCATACCCTTGCCGGAGGCAAGCCATGACCGATTGGTGTATTCGCAATGCTCGCATCCTCGATCCGGCAACGGGTTATGATGCTCGCGGCGATGTCGTCATTGCCAACGGAAAAATTTTAGCCGTGGGATCGGACTTAGACGCCGAAGATGGGGCACAAACCCTCAACGCAAACGGTCTTTGTTTGGCCCCAGGGCTAATCGATCTCCGGGTTAAAACGGGCGAACCCGGACATGAGCAATATGAAACGCTCGCAACCGCGAGCGCTGCGGCGGTGTCAGGCGGCGTCACGACTATGGCAATTATGCCAGATACGGCCCCGGTGATTGATGATGTGGCGCTTGTCGAATTCATAGCTCGCAGGGGCGCAGCTGAAGGCTTGAACAGAATTTATCCAGTCGGTGCCCTAACCCAGAAACTGAAAGGCGATTCCATCGCTGAAATCGGCCTGATGGCTGATGCTGGGGCACTGTTCTTCTCAAACGGGGAACACGCCATCGCGGACGCGTCAGTGATGAAACGGGCGCTCATTTATGCTGCTGGGCTGGGGGCTTCAATCTGCACGCGTCCGCGGGATGCAAGCCTTGCAGGTTCGGGGGTCATGAATGCCGGCGCTCTGGCTGCGCAGATGGGCCTCTCTGGCCTCGACCATGAAACCGAACTGGTCGTCGGGCTTAGGGATATTGCCCTTGCCCGCAAAGCTGGTGCCAGACTGATCCTGGACCAGGTTTCAACACCGGAGCTCTTGGCTGCGATCGCGCGAGCAAAAAGTGAAGGTACAGATATCCATTGCACACTCGCGGCGCACCACCTCTTTTTCAACGAACGCGATGTCGGGGATTATCTTACCTATTGTAAAGTTGATCCGCCCTTTCGAACCGAAGAGGTTCGGCAACACCTCATTACAGCCGTAAAAGACGGTATAGTAGATGCTGTGGTTTCAGCCCATGATCCTCAACCGCCTGAAGTAAAGCGATTGCCCTTTGCAGAAGCCGCATTTGGAGCTGCGGGGCTGGAGACGACCCTTGCAGCGATGCTGAGCCTGTTCCACGACGGCTACCTTACCCTGCTGGAGGCCCTAAGGCCGCTGACTTGCGGACCGGCAGATCTTGCAGGGCTTCCCATGGGGCGAATTGCAGAAGGGAAACCCGCTGACCTTATTCTGTTCGACCCGGACCAACCATGGCTTTGCACCCGAGATGGGCTAAAGTCCCGGTCAACAAACTCTCCCTTCGACGGTCGCCGGCTACAGGGCTGCGTGTTGCAAACCTGGGTGGGCGGGGAACTGGTATTCAAACGCGGGTAATCTGACTCAAAGAAAAAAGAGCCAGGGCATACCACCCTGGCTCCTCAAACCATATCCGATGCTGAGCTCTTAAAACTCCGCCCGGAAATTTACACCGACATAGCGATCTGCTTCACGTGGGATTTGGAACCGGAATGTGTCGCCGGAATTGGTGGTAACAAAGCTCTCATCGAGAAGATTTTTCACGATGAAGGTTAGCCGGTACCGCTCGTCAACTTCGACACCGAAGCTCAAATCCCAGAGGTTATAATCCGGCAACAAGCTTTGGGGCGGGATTGGGAAAGGATTGACAGCAGGGTCCGGATTTCCGCCTGGCAGGAGGCTTTCCTGTTCGTCGACATGGGAAAATGTTGTGTTCAAATAAACGGAATACCGATCCGTCAACGGATAAAAGAAATCTGCGCCAAGTGTGTAGTTCACATCCGGTGAAAACAGAAGGTCAACGTCGGAAAAGATACCGCCTGGAAACTCAGGCTCGCCCGTCGTCGGATCGAGCGGGGAATTGAACGCTTGGATTTCCGCCTCATTTAAGGCGACCGATCCCGTTAGCGTTACCCACTCCGCCGGTGCCCAGCTGCCATCGATCTCGATCCCGCGTGTGCGCACATCGCCAGCATTTGTCAGGCGCGTGATCGTAACGCCCGTAGACGTATCAAATGCATTTGCCTGAAAGCCTGAGATATCTGTTGTGTACAGAGCGACATTTAACGCGAATGTTGATGCTGCGAATTTATAGCCAACTTCAAAATGGTCCGACTCTTCTGGGTCAATCGGAACCGTATCGTTCGTTCCCTGATTGAAGAACACATTAAATGCTGGCCCCTTATAGCCTTGGGCATATGTGAAGTAGGTGTTGCCGAAATTACGGCCACCGGCGAACAAGAGACCTAGATCCGCATTGAAGCCGGCCCGCACGGAAAAATCGTTTTCGGTGGTCGATCCTGTGAAAGCCGGGACATCGACCAGAATGGGGTTCCCGTCAGCATCTAACTCACCGGTCGGCACATCCGTGTTTGGAATAGCAAACCCGCCCGAGGCAAAGTTGAACTGGCCGTTTGGCAAATCAGGCCGCACACCTACGCCCTGGCGCCCGAACGGATCGTTGTTGATGCGGCTATTGATGAAATCAACTTCGTCCCGTGTCCAGCGCGCACCGAAGAACAGATTCAATCCGTCCAGAACATCATAATCTATGTTGCCGAAAACAGCGTAGTTGTCGAAGTCGACATTTGCAAAATTGGTCGCTGAAACAATGTCATCAGCGTTACACGTCAAACCTGGATTAGCATCAAGAATTGCTTGGTTCTGGCCCCCATTATTCTGGCAACTTGCATCACGCGTGAAGTCTGATTCGATTTGCAAATCGAAATAGTAGGCACCGAACTGATAATTGACGGGAGATTCGGCAGGTGACTGAATACGCAGTTCCTGGCTGAATTGACTGTTATCCCGCGTACCAACATCGTGGAGCAGAAAACCGACATCGCCAAAATTGACGGGCAGAGGCTCAAAGCCATCCGTAGACGTGAAGTCGCCTTCACGAAATTCCGTGTTCGACCATTCGCGGAAGGAGGAGATAGACGTGATCGTATGCCCGCCAAAAATGTCCTTTTCCAGGTTGACGGCGAAGGCATCAAAATTGTTGATTGTGCGCGTCTCAAAAT
Organism: Pseudomonadota bacterium; assembly: GCA_038532405.1. Taxonomy (GTDB): domain Bacteria; phylum Pseudomonadota; class Alphaproteobacteria; order Caulobacterales; family Hyphomonadaceae; genus CALLCD01. The sequence goes on from JBCBAO010000296.1 coordinate 3,083, forward strand.
CTTGGTCGATCACCCGCGTATCAAGCTGAATATCAGCAACAGGCCGCGTGCCATCGCCGGGATCGACAATGCCCAACCCGCCCGGAGGCGCAAGGGAATCGACAAAACGGGCATCGTTTGCACGAGTGCCGGAATATCGGCACAGCAATCGTCGTCTGTCTCATTATGCTCATAGGTGAAGAGCGCGCGAAAATCGCTACCTTCAGGCT
>JBCBAO010000297.1:0-3268 GCA_038532405.1 Pseudomonadota bacterium
GCGCAAGGGTAAGCTGGCGACGTGGAGCCCAAAGGTCTAAGGCGTTACTTGTTTCAACACTCATTTCAAAGCGCTCAGATACGTGACTGTTACTTACTTAGATGCAGGGCAGGTCCGGCACCAGTGAGGAGCCGCTAAAAGGGTGTGGCTTTTCTCATCAAGAATGGGCGAAGATATCGACCTCATCCCAGCCGGCGAGATCAAGCTCCGCCCGCGTAGGTAAGAATGCAAAACAGGCGTCCGCCAACCCTGTTCTGCCCTCCCGCGCCAGCATCGCCTCCAAACCATCCTTTATCTTGTGGAGGTGAAGAACATCCGAGGCCGCATACTGCAATTGCGCGTCCGAAAGCTCCGCCGCGCCCCAATCCGAGCTCTGTTGCGCCTTCGACATATCAATGCTCGCGATTTCCTTTGCGACATCTTTGAGGCCATGGCGGTCTGTGTAGGTCCTCGAAAGACGCGAAGCGATTTTCGTGCACCAGACCGGAGCACAATCAACATCCAGCCACTTTTTTATCATCGCCACATCGAAGCGCGCGAAATGGAAAAGCTTCGTGGTTCCGGGGTCACTTAAGAGGTGCTTGAGATTGGGGCATGCATAGTCCTCCCGATCAAGCTGAACGACGTGCGCCGTCCCATCTCCAGCAGATAGCTGCACGACGCACAACGCATCTCGATGCGGGTTTAGGCCCATGGCCTCCGTATCGACGGCCACCACCGGCCCAAGGGAAAGGTCCGGGGGCAGATCTCCCTTGTGAAGCTTTATCCCGTTCATTGCATTGTCCTTAATCTCAGCGGCGACAGCTTATGACCTTCGTGTTAAAGCACAAAAAATGGGAAAGTGTGAGGCATTTGAACCGACCGTGGTGAAGACAATTGCAGCGGCAGGGCATACCTTACGATAACGCCGCATGGACATGATCTTACAGGCGTGATCAAACCCCGCGCATCCTCGTCAAATGCCACACTTCATAGGATCGATTATGGCCAAAGGTCTTGTTACAGTTTTCGGCGGATCCGGATTTATTGGGCGCTACACTGCGCGTGCCCTTGTCAGAGAAGGATACCGGGTTCGCGTCGCATGTCGCCGGCCGCACCTGGCCAGCGATGTCCGCCTCGCCGGATCGCCCGGATGGGTCGACCTTATACAGGCAAATGTGCGTCACAGGCCGTCGGTGGACGCTGCACTAGAAGGTGCAGATGCCGTCGTTAACCTCGTTGGTATCCTCCACGAAAGCGGAAAGCAGAGCTTCGATGCTGCCCAAGGCGAGGGGGCCCGCAATGTTGCCGAAGCCGCGGCCATGATGGGCATAAAAACATTTGTCCAAATGTCCGCCATAAACGTCTCGATCGGCTCGAAATCCGGATATGCACGCACAAAAGCCGAAGCAGAGAATGCGGTTAAGGAATTGATCCCAACGGCGACAGTTCTTCGCCCATCCGTCGTGTTTGGTCCCGAAGACCAGTTCTTCAATCGCTTTGCCGGAATGGCCCGGTTCAGTCCGGCACTGCCAGCGATCGGCGGGGGAAAGACCAAGCTGCAGCCCGTATATGCCGGTGATGTCGCAGATGCGATTGCAGCGTCAATTTCAAGCGAAGACGCCGCGGGCAAGACCTATGAACTTGGCGGTCCACGCGTCTACTCGTTCAATGAGATCTACGACACAATCTTCGACATGATTGGGCGCAAGCGCTTCAAAGCGCCCCTACCCTTCCTGATAGCAAAACCTATGGGGCTCACCTTTGGCGTTGTCTTTCGCTATATACCACCCTTCTCGTGGGGCTTGTTTGGCGGCCCGCCGATCACGGGGGACCAGGTCACGATGCTCCGCGAGGACAATGTCGTCGGCGAAGGCGCTCTAACACTTTCGGATTTGGGCGTCACTGAATTGGAAAGTGTGGAGTCAATTGTCCCCACCTATCTCTGGCGGTTTCGACCCTATGGTGAGTTCAGCCCGTCCGGCGACAACTGACCTGGCGGTACAAATTTTCCATTAACGGATTGTCGGCACGGGTAGGGATCACGCCGAAATTTAGTGTGAGCAGCCGCTCACCCCGATATGGCCTCTCTCCCGCCCAGTAGACGCCTCAATTCCTGTCATATAGTTAATGTAACAAGATCAAAGACCTTCCGTAGGCGCAGGGGACGCGACCCCGCGGAGGACGGCGCGCGGAGCGGTTCACTTGCCTGCACCGCGCGCCGCTTTCGACAGATTAACCATCGCTAAGACCTCCAACATTGCGGGAATAGAAATTCCGCCTCGCCGAGATCAGTCGAAAACAAATGTGTTTTCCCGCATGAAAGGGATATCAAATATCCCTTTTCACCGAATGGCTCAAAGCCAATTAGATCATGCCGGGATCAGCGCAAATCCAATCGGACTAGCAAGGATCAACGCCAGCCCAAGGCAAAGTCGATAAATGACAAATGGCAAAAAACTCATGCGCACCAGCAGGGCCATAAGCCCGGCGATAGACACATATCCTGCAAGAAAAGACAAACCCAAGACGATAAGGCCGTCATTCAGGGTCAGGGAAATCGAGCCCGCATCGGCGGTTGCGAGTTCCAAAAAGGCATAAGCACCGCCCGCAATGATGAGCGGCACACCGATCAGCATGGAAAAGCGAGCAGCCTCAATCCGCGAAAATCCAAGCGCCCGCGCTGCTGTCATGGTAATGCCGGAACGGCTGGTTCCGGGCAAAAGGGCCGCAATGGCCTGGGTGGCACCAATAAGAAATGCGTCGCGGGATGTCATATCCGCCGCGCCTTTTTTGGATGACCCCTTCACATCGGCCCACCACAGCAACACGGCGAAGAAAAGCGTCGTACCGATAACCACCCAAAGGCTGCGAAGCGCCTGGGACGCCCCTTCAGACAAAAGTGCGAAACCAAGTCCAGCAGCGACAGCGACAGGGGTCGCGAGAATGATATGTAAAGCTAACTTCGCGTGTCGCGATAACGGCCCGCTCGATCGATCAGCGCCAAATCGGATCAGTTCGAAACCGCCACCAATCGCGTCGAGAATGTCCCGCCGGAAGTAAAGCAAAATAGAGAATAGTGTGCCGACATGGGCCATTGCATTGATCAGGACTTCGTCATTCCCAACAATGCCATACATTGCGGCAATGAGCAGAACATGCCCGGATGAGGAGATCGGCAACCACTCTGTAACGCCCTGGACAACGGACAAGATAAAAAGCTGGAAGAAAGACATGAGGCGCAATTCCAAAGCCGTTGACCCAAGCTCTTAAGCGCAGATCTCTGATT
>JBCBAO010000298.1:0-3197 GCA_038532405.1 Pseudomonadota bacterium
CCGTTGTGCATCCGCCTTGGCCGGACTGGCGGGTTCGCCTTCGCTCATCTCTAGATATAAAAGGGCGGCTTCCAGAAGATGCCGCCCTTTCTGGTAATCAAGCTGATCCACCGGCAAGGCGAACCCGCCAGTCCGGCCAAGGCGGATGCACAACGGGAGAGCATGTCGAACAGGCATGGCGATGTAGCCTGTTCTTCAAATCCCGCAGGCCGGTCCCGACCCGAACACCTGCCCCACGAAGATCCTTCACAATGCTGCGGAGGATCGGCAAGGGCAGGGGCGTATTGCCCGCCAGCTTAGCTTCTTCGAGCATCCACCCACGCGCATCGCGCTCCAGACACAAGACCGCGTTCGGCTGCGTATCCGCGACAAAGATAGCCGATCGGCCGCTGGCGAGATCAGCGTCATAATCACGTAGACAGTTTTTGAAAGCGAGCGCTGTCGCTCTCAAATGTCCACGGTCACGGATGGGGATGAACCCTGCCGGCAATTTTGGCGGTGGAGCATAGGGCGCAAAGGCATTCGGCAGCAGTGCACTGCCGATCCGGTCCATTATCGCCACATCAGACCCGCATGTTGCTATAGCTTCCGCCAACTGTGCCAGGGCCGCGGGACCGTCATAGCAAAGAATGATCTCCACTGCTTCGGCCATATCCTCAGCAGCCCCCAAAGTCGGTAAGGCCGCCAAGATCTTCGGACGAAGCATCACATCCGGCAACAGCGCAGCCGCGCGAACGAATGCTGGATCGAACACAGCTCGATGCCGCAAAAGCTTCGCAAGCCCCTCCCGGCCGAGGAGCCGACAGAGGTCGGCATAGTCCGGCCTTGTCCAGAGCACCTCCCCTGCACGCGAAAGCACCTTCATCAATCTTGCGCTGTTTGCTGAGCCAATAACCGGTTCGGCAACAGTCGTATCCCGATCAAATGTTACGCGTTCAGCAATACGGTCCTCGGCCTCTGGCGTCAGTGGCAAGTTGGCATCAATTAAGATCGCCACGAGATGGCGGCGGGCTGCAGGCAGGGTCAAAAACCCATGGTGCGGCGCAGGCCAGATCGAGGCAATTTCGTCCGCATACGCGCCAGCGAGATATTTCAAAAGCGGTGTAGGCGACGAGGATGGCTTCAGCGCGCGCATACCTCGCCCAGTCATAGGTATGCCCATGACAGCCTCCAATTATGGAAGTAAATATTTAAGACTTGGCCAGACACCGCCCGGCAAATGCGTGGGGGGCGTTGGCGGTGCTCCCCGTCGGCAACGAGGAACAGAGAGGTCCGGGATCTATCTGTTTCATATGCATGCTCATAAAGTCGATAACGACATCCGGCTATTGTGCCGGGCCGGCGTCATAAGCTGGCACAGACACGCCTGTCAAATGAAATTCCGCCGCAGCCGATCGCCCGCTGCGTAATCAATCAAATTTTTCATTTGTCAAACAAGGCTATGTTCCCTTTTATGGATTCCGATCATTGGAAAGGGAGGAACCCAAAATGGCGGTTATGAAGTCTGAGCAAATTCTGTCGGAGTCCAAAAAGTCTTTCGAGGACGCCATTCAGATCGCGGTCACACGGTTTTCAAAGACCGTTCGCGGGCTGAAATCAGCGAATGTGAACAATATGTCGACGGTCATCGAAGACGGCAAAATCGCGCTCTACCGCGTCAATCTACAAATGACCTTTGAAGTCGGCGAACCGAAATCCGGCAAGAAAAAGTAATGCGCCGTGGCAAAAGCGCAGAGCGTTGAAGATTGGTTCGCAAGCCGCGAAGGGGCGATGGAGCCGGTGGTCCATGCCCTTCGTACCGCTGTCCAGGAGGAAGGTCCGGGGTTAGGTGTGAAGCTTGCCTGGGGCTTTCCGTGCTGGCACGGCAATGAGCGGATTACATCGATCCTCGACCATGCAAAGCACTGCAATCTCCAGTTCTGGTCCGGCAATCGGCTCGCAAAAGACTGGCCAACCCGGATTGAAGGCACTGGCAAGCAGCTGCGCCATGTCAAAGTCCGCAGCGTCGATGAAATAGACGATGAGCTCCGCGCGATCATTCGCAAAGCGATTGAGCTTGACCGGGTTGCGCCGGAAAAAGTTCGATAGATCTGGGTCGGTTTGTGCCTGAAATCTCGGTCCAAAGGCGTGCCAATCGTCAAAGCGCCAACTAACCCTTGACCTCTTTCTAAAGAGCGCGGCATTTGTCTAGGCGAAAACAAAAGACCCACATCAGGAGCACAAATATGGCTGATCAGGATCCCGTCGTCATCGTAGGAATGGCCCGCACACCCATGGGCGGTTTGCTGGGAGACCTTTCTTCGTTTTCCGCAAGCGAGCTGGGAGCCATTGCGATCAAGGCTGCTTCTGAGGAGGCGAAGCTCGGGGCGGAAGATGCCGACGAGATCATTATGGGCAACTGCCTTCCAGCCGGGCAAGGCCAGGCACCGGCCCGCCAGGCCGGCTTCAAAGCAGGCCAAGACAAGGGGCTGGAAGCCACAACCATCAACAAAATGTGCGGCTCGGGCATGCAGGCTGCTGTTATGGGGCGCAATTCCATTTTGGCTGGCCAGGCCGATATCGTGATCGCCGGAGGCATGGAATCCATGACCAATGCCCCGCACCTCATCAATTTGCGCAAAGGCCACAAATACGGAGCCACGGGCGCGGAGGATCACATGGCCATTGATGGCCTGACCGATGTCTATAAGGGCGGCCCGATGGGCCAATTTGCGGATATGATCGCCGGGGAATACCAGTTTACCCGCGAGCAGCAGGACGCCTACGCGCTGGAAACCCTGGCCCGCGCAAAAAAGGCGACCGAGGACGGCAAATTCGACCGCGAAATCGCGCCGGTGACGGTGAAATCCCGAAAAGGCGAAACCGTCGTCGAGACCGACGAGCTGCCGCGCACAGCGAGACCGGAAAAAATTCCCCAACTCCGCCCAGCCTTCAATAAGGATGGCACAGTCACAGCGGCAAATGCGTCCGCAATCTCGGACGGTGCGGCAGCTATTATCATGATGCGCGCATCCGAAGCTGAGAAGCGTGGTCTGAAGCCGATTGCAAAGATTGTTTCAACCTCCTCGCACGCCCACGAGCCAGAATATTTCACGACAGCGCCTGTGCCCGCGATGAAGAAAGCCCTCGAAAGGGCTGGGTGGACAACGGACGATGTCGACCTCTGGGAAGTCAACGAAGCCTTTGCCGTCGTGCCC
>JBCBAO010000299.1:0-3180 GCA_038532405.1 Pseudomonadota bacterium
AGCCAGGACAATGACCCACCGGCGGCCATGCGCTACACTGAAAGCCGGATGTCAAAGGCAGCGCCGTATATGCTTGCCGACATCAACAAAAATACGGTGGATTTTCAGGACAATTATGATGGTTCTGTCCAGGAGCCGAGCGTCCTGCCTGCACAGTTCCCGAACCTCCTTGTAAACGGCGGAGCTGGGATTGCCGTCGGCATGGCGACCAATATCCCGCCCCACAATCTGGGTGAAGTTGTCGATGCAACCTTGGCCATGATTGATGATCCCGCGATTGATGACGATGCGCTTTTGGAGATTGTGCCAGGCCCGGATTTCCCGACCGGTGGCTTGATCATGGGCTATGGCGGATCACGCAAAGGCCTTCTGGAAGGCCGTGGCTCGGTCATTATGCGGGCCAAGACGGAGATTGAAGAGAATAAGTCCGGACGCGAGATGATCGTTGTAACGGAGGTCCCATACCAGACGAACAAAGCGGCGATGGTGCAAAAGATTGCCGAACTTGTCCGCGAAAAACGCGTCGAGGGGATCGCAGACCTACGCGATGAGAGTGATCGCCACGGCATTCGCGTGGTCATCGAGGTAAAAAGGGATGCGAGCGCGGACGTCGTCTTGAACCAGCTGTTCCGGTATTCCCAGCTCCAAACGAGTTTCGGAGTCAACATGCTTGCCTTGAATGGCGGCCGCCCGGAATTGATGAACCTGCGGAAGATTCTGCAGTGTTTCATTGCCTTTCGAGAGGATGTTGTTGCCCGGCGCACAAAGTTCGACCTTAACAAAGCCCGTGACCGAGCGCACAATTTGGTCGGACTTGCCCTCGCAGTGGCAAATATCGATGAGGTTATCCGGATCATTCGTCATTCTCCGGACCCTCAAACGGCCCGTGAGCGCCTCTTGGAGCGGGCTTGGCCGGCATCGGACATGCGCGCCATGATCGAACTGATCGCCGATCGCCGGACGAAGTTTGACGATGACGGTGCGATCCGGCTGTCCGATGAGCAGGCCCGGCAGATTCTCGAGCTGCGGCTCCACAGGCTTACCGCCCTCGGCCGGGATGAAATCGGCGACGAGGCCAAGGGGCTTTCGGAGAAGATTACCGACTATCTCGACATTTTGTCATCGCGCCCCCGCGTGATGGACATCATCAAAGGCGAGCTTGCCGAGGTGAAGGAAAAGTTCGCCGTGCCAAGGCGGTCCGAGTTTGCCTTTGGCGGCATGGATATGGACGATGAGGACCTGATCGAACGGGAAGACATGGTCGTCACATTCACCCATGGTGGTTATGTGAAGCGGACGCCGCTTGCGACATACCGAACTCAACACCGGGGCGGCAAAGGCCGTTCGGGCATGTCCATGAAGGACGACGATTTCATCACGCGGCTTTATTCTGCCAACACCCATACCGAAGTCCTATTCTTTTCCAGCGACGGCATGGTCTACAAGGAGAAGGTCTGGCGCTTACCGGTCGGCGGGCCGCAGTCCCGAGGTAAGGCCCTCGTAAACATGTTCCCGCTTGGGAAGGATGAGCGCATTACATCGGTGATGCCATTGCCCGATAGTGATGAAGAGCGCGAAAACATGGATATCGTTTTTGCGACCAAGCAGGGGGGCATTCGCCGCAATAAGTTGTCGGATTTCGTACGCGTCAATCGTAATGGAAAAATTGCGATGAAGCCGGACGAAGGCGATGGCATTGTCGCTGTGGAAATATGCTCAGAGGAAGACGATATTCTTCTGACGACGGCCCTCGCGCAATGCATTCGCTTTCGTGCCACGGATGTGCGCGTTTTCTCTGGTCGAACATCAAGTGGTGTCCGCGGCATTCGCCTTAAGGAGAATGACGAGGTTATTTCCATGGCTATTCTCCGCCATATCGACGTTACACCGGCCGAGGCACGGGCTTATTTGAAGCATGCGGCGGCCATGCGCCGTGTGATCGATGACGAGGATGGCGAGGACGCCGATCTGTCGAATGATGATGCCGATGGCGAAGAGATCGAAGACACAGCCCTTTCACCAGAGCGAATTGCTGAGCTTGGTGCCGCAGAACAGCTGATCTTGACGCTTACAACAACCGGTATGGGTAAGCGGGCTTCGGCCTATGATTATCGTGTGACCGGTCGCGGCGGCAAAGGCCTCATTGCGCACCGTATCAGCGGTGACCAACGCGTTGCAGCGTCATTTCCTGTCGAGGAAAGTGATCAGATCATGTTGGTGACGGATGCTGGACAGCTCATCCGGACACGCGTCGATCAAATCCGGCAGGCAGGGCGGTCAACTGCTGGTGTCTGGGTTCTGCGCGCCGCAGAGGGCGAGAAAGTTGTTTCTGTTGAAAGACTTGCTGAACAGGATGAGGATGAAATAGAAGACGCACAAAACACGTCAGACGATCCGCCGGACAGCTCACCTCCGGATACCCCACAGGTCTGATACGATCGGGAGAGGAGATATGGGTTGGAACGTTTAGGTTTGTATCCGGGCACATTTGATCCGCCGACGCTTGGACATCTCGATATTATCTCTCGTGCCGTAAAGCTCTATGACAAGCTTATCATTGGTGTCGCAATCAACGAGGCCAAGAAGCCGCTGTTTTCCCTGGATGAGCGGGTCAGCATGGTCGAGCGAGAGGCCGCCAAGGTTTCTGGTCCAGGGGCCGCCAAAATCGAGGTTCGCCCATTCGAGGGCCTCTTGATGCATTTTGCAGAGACCTGCGGTGCAGGATCTATCGTGCGTGGGCTGCGGGCTGTTTCGGACTTTGAGTACGAGTTTCAAATGGCCAGCATGAATGAACAACTGAACCCGGACATTGAAACTGTCTTTCTTATGGCCGATGTTCGCCATCAAGCCGTCGCATCACGCCTGGTAAAAGAAATTGCAAAGCTTGGGGGGGACATATCGTCGTTTGTGACGACGGATGTTCAACAAGAATTGCTGGAGAAGTATAGTAGATGACATCCTGGAAAATGAAGTCTGTCGCCGCGTTAGCCGCCCTTAGCCTTTTCCCGCTTGCCTTGGCGCAAGAGACCGAAACAGATGAGGCTAGCGATCCCATAGACACCGCTGCCATTGAGCAGGCGAAGGCTGATACGGCAAATTGGCGCGCCGTCGATCCGGAAAACTTGCTGATCTTCGAGACGACGCAAGGACGGGTGCTCATAGAAGCCTTTCCGGAAATTG
>JBCBAO010000300.1:0-3169 GCA_038532405.1 Pseudomonadota bacterium
GTATGCGCTGGCATGCGGCCTTTCTGGAGCCTGAATTGTCATCGTCGTCGTCATCATCATCGCCGTCGTCGTCATCGCCGCCGCGCACCGTTGTCAATTCAGGCTCCAGAAAGGCCGCATGCCAGCGCATACCAGGAACGGCACGATCTGTAAGCCGGCCTCTAACGGATCCGCCAAAGGACACTTCGCGTTCCCCCGGTGCCGCTCTTACGCAACCCCGCCAACCGACAGGCGCGAAATCCCGCTCCAATTCATCCCGGCTGTAAATGCGGTCATCTTCGGGAGCGAGCAGGTAGCGCAGCCTATCTTGAAAAGGTGGACTTGGCACAACGCGCCGACCGTCCGCACCGACAGACCGCGCAGCTGCCGGACCGGGGTCGAATCCACTAGGGCGTTCGGAATTTATGTTCACCAGCGTCGCCCAAGGCACGACGCCAATCGCGGTCAACCCTGGCACATCTGCCTGATCAAATAGATCGTTTACAAACCCCTTGGCCGCACTTCGCATGAGGTTAAATCGGTTTTGGCGAAACATTGATGTTGTATTGTCGAGGGCGAGCACGATTTCGACGCGCTGCGCCTCAACGGCTTCGGCGGAACTTGTCAGGTCAAGGTCGATTTGATTGCGACCAAAAAGCCCGCCAAAAATCAATGGTAGCCGACCGGATGCGGTGCCCTGCAATCCCTCCTCTCCCACTTTGTCAAGAGTCAAATTTACACCGGAGAGCAAACCATCCACCCCTTGTATATCTGCATCGAATGCAGCCCGGAAACGCCGATCAGCATTCGCGAAGCGTTCTGCTTCCGGAAGAAAGCGATCCCTTGAATAATCGAGCGCACCGGAAAGCACGGCCGCGTCCAAGGCAGATTGCATATGCGATTTTGCCGAAACAGCCCGCCTCGCATCAACTGCAAAACCGATGAGCAAGATAAGTGGCAGAAGCGTCAAAGCATAAATCACGGCTGTTGCACCGGAGTTTGAAACGCTAAAGCGACGAAGAAGAGAATGAGCGAGACGTTTCATTGCGGAACACTTTGCAGATTGGCTTTCGCCAGACCCCGCAAATCCCACGCCACATATTCGCCTTATTCCTCCAGAACCTGAGGATCCTTGAGGGATTTATACCAATCCACAAATGTCGCTATGCCGTTTTCAAGCGGTGTATGCGGTATCTCACCGAACACGGAGGTAAACTTTGCCGTATCCGCGCAAGTGGCGAGAACATCCCCTTTCTGCAACGGCAAAAGCCTCAACTGTGCCTGCCTATCGGTTGCACGTTCCACAGCACCAACGAGGTCGCGCAGGGAATGACTGGTTCCACTTCCAAGATTGTAAACGTCATGGGATGGCTCTTTCGAATCGGCCCAGGCATCGCTTTCGATCAGTCGACAGATCGCGGTTTCAACGTCTTTGATATAGGTCAAATCGCGCGCCATCTCGCCCCGATTGAATAGGTTTATCGGTTCACCGCGCAGCACGCTTGCCGTAAATAACCAATAGGCCATGTCCGGCCGCCCCCATGGGCCATAAACCGTGAACAGGCGCAGGCCTATCTGATTAAGCCCATAAAGCGCCGTATAGGCCTGGCTCATCAGCTCGTCGGCCTGCTTCGTCACAGCATAGAGTGAAGCCGGTGCCCCAACGGGATTTTGTTCTGATTGCGCCGAACCGCTCATCTCACCATAGACCGAGCTCGACGAGGCATAGATCAACTCAGGGTGTTTTGGATGATTTCTACAGAACTCTAGAACCGTCAAATGACCGACAATATTGGAAGCAACGTATGGAAACGGTTTTTCCATCGAATACCGCACACCGGCCTGGGCCGCGAAGTGAACAACGCGTTCGACATCATCTTTTCCGGGGATATTTTCTAGCCCGGCCGGATCTGCGAGGTCGAGTTGATGAAACTCGAAATTTGGATGCACGGTCAGGCGTGCAAGCCGCATCCGTTTCAAGACCGGGCTATAATACGGGTTGAGGTTATCGACGCCGATCACGGCGTGCCCATTATCGAGTAAGCGGCTGGCGACGGCGTGACCGATGAACCCCGCAACGCCTGTAACCAGTATGATCATACGCTCGGCCCTTTATTGGGCGAGAGCTTTACAGCCCCTCAAGCGAGCGTCAAACACTCGTTTTGGCCATCAGGGGCTCGGCCGCCTGGATTATCAGCTCACGGGCTTTTTCCGCAATGTCTGGATGCTGCATGGCGTGCCCGAGAACGGCTTCAAAATACCCAAGAACGGAGCCGCAATCATAGTCTTGGCCATCATACTCAAACGCATAAAACGGTTGTTGATCCATGAGGCGCGCCATAGCGTCGGTCAGCTGGATTTCATTGCCAGCACCGGCAGCTTGATCTTCCAGCAATTTAAAGATCTCCGGCTGTAGAATATAGCGACCAGTGATCTTCAAATTTGAGGGGGCTTCATCAATGGGTGGTTTTTCCACCATACCGCTCATCTCGATCAATTGTCCGGATCGCGACTTTGGTGCGATCACGCCATATTTCGATACCTCATTGTTCGGCACCGCATCTACGGCCAACACATTGCCACCGGTCTTGGCGTAGGCCGCCACCATTTGTGCCATACAGCTCGTTTCGGACTGAACAATCACGTCCGGAAGTAAGACAGCAAATGGCTCATACCCAACAATGTCGCGGGCGCACCAAATCGCATGGCCCAGGCCGAGGGGGGACTGCTGGCGAACGAAACTTGCGGCACCGGCAGGCAGAATGGTGCTCGCCAACTGCTCAAGCGCATGGTTTTTCCGCTTCTGGTCCAGCGTCACTTCCAATTCATAGGCCCGATCAAAATAATCCTCGATCGCGCCTTTGTTTCGGCCGGTGACGAAAACAATATGCTCAATGCCAGCTTCAAGTGCTTCGTCGACAACATATTGGATTGCGGGGCGGTCAACGACCGGGAGCATTTCCTTGGGTATCGATTTGGTCGCCGGTAGAACGCGCGTCCCGAAACCAGCGACAGGAAGCACCGCTTTTCTGATGGTCATGAGTAACTCCCGGATTGGATCACATTATGCCGTTGGTAGCACAATTCATGCCCATTGGAGGGTTACAGTTGTGAATAGAGAAAAAAGCCTACAGCCCAGAGGCAAAGACCATATGCGAGGGCGATGGAAACACTCTTAAAAGTTGCTGTT
>JBCBAO010000301.1:0-3150 GCA_038532405.1 Pseudomonadota bacterium
GCCATCCTGGACCTTTCAGACTTCTCGCTTTCAGGGCGCAAGAGAGAGGTTATTCGCCGCTCGCGGCGAAAGCTGGCGGAGCGCCAAGGCGCGACATTTGAGATGTCGTTTCCGCCACATAAAGAGCAGCTATTGGACGACCTTCGCTCCGTTTCGGACCTATGGTTGGCCGACAATGGAGGGCGCGAAAAATCGTTCTCACTCGGGAAATTTGATGCGGCCTATCTCGACCGGTGCCCAATCGGTATTGTTAAAATTGGCGGCCGCGCCGTCGGGTTTGGCAGCTTGATGGTCACGCCAAACAAAAGCTGGGCCGGCATCGACCTGATGCGATACGACCCCGAAAATGCGGTTACCAATACGATGGATTTCCTATTGGTCGAGCTGATCATGTGGGCGAAGGATGACGGCTATTCAAAATTTGACCTCGCCATGGTTCCGCTTTCTGGCCTGGTCAAAGAAGATGTTGCGCCCCTTTTTGCCCAATTCGGACGGTTCGTCTTTGAGCGGGGGGAACGTTTCTACAACTTTCAGGGGCTTCGTCGCTTCAAACAGAAATTTAACCCCCAATGGGAGCCCCGCTATATCGCAGCGCCCGGGTATTGGACGCTGCCCATCTTGCTGGCGCAGGTTGCCTTCCTGACCAACAGCCAGAAGGCCTCGACCGAACAGCTCGGCGAAAAACGAGGGGTCGCCGAGAAGGTTACCTAGACCGTTTGCCCGCAGCCTTTTGCCGGATACGAATACTCACTTGCCTTGGAGACACAAAGGCGTGGTCTAGCCCGTTTCACCGAACAGCTCGCGGCCAATCAGCCAGCGTCTTATCTCGCTGGTGCCGGCACCGATCTCCATCAGTTTGGCGTCCCGTAGCAAACGCCCGGTTGGATACTCATTGATATAACCGTTGCCGCCAAGAATCTGGATCGCATCAAGGGCGACCTGGGTCGCCTTTTCCGCAGCATAGAGGATACAGCCGGCCGCATCTTTTCGGGTAGTCTCGCCCCGGTCACAGGCTTGGGCAACGGCATAGCAATAGGCCCTGGCGGTCGAGAGCGTGACATACATATCGGCAAGCTTGCCCTGGATGAGCTGGAACTCTCCGATGGATTTTCCGAACTGTTTGCGGTCGTGCACATAGGGCAAAACCACATCCATACAGGCCTGCATAATACCGACGGAAATTGTGGATAGGACCACGCGCTCATAGTCGAGCCCGCTCATCAGGACACCGACGCCATCGTTCTCAGGGCCCATCAGATTGTCTTCAGGCACCTCGCAGTCCTCGAATACCAGTTCGCCGGTTTCGGACCCGCGCATGCCGAGCTTGTCGAGCTTTTGGGCGACGGAAAACCCCTTGAAGTCTCGATCGATGATAAAGGCCGAAATGCCGCGGGAGTTTTTGTCCGGCTCGGTCTTGGCGTAGACAATTAGCGTATCCGCATCGGGCGCATTTGTGATCCACATCTTGGTGCCATTCAGGACGTAACGGTCACCCTTTTTCTCGGCCCGCAATTTCATAGAGACAACGTCGGAACCGGACCCGCTTTCGGACATGGCAAGCGAGCCGAGATGCTCGCCGGAAACGAGTTTGGTCAGATATTTCGTTTTCTGTGCGTCGGTCCCCCAGCGGCGGAGTTGATTCACACAAAGATTGGAGTGCGCACCATAGGACAGACCAACGGAGGCGCTCGCACGGGAGATTTCCTCAATTGCCAGGCAGTGTTCCAGATAGCCGAGGCCGGTGCCACCCCATTCTTCCTCAACGGTAATGCCAAGCAGACCAAGCTCCCCCATCTTCGGCAGCAAATGGCGGGGAAACACATCCGTGCGGTCAATCTCTGCCGCCAGGGGAGCGATATTGTCCGACGCGAAAGACTGAACAGTATCCCGCAGCATGTCTGCGGTTTCACCGAGGTCAAAATTCAAAGTGGGATAAGCATTTGGGATCATAGGGGCTACTTACCCTCAAATGATGGCCAGGCCAATCAATCTTCACCCCGAAGAATGGTTTTTCCAGAAAAATAAATCGCCATGAACGTCAACAGAATGCCGAGCAAGGTGAGCGCGATGCCGGTATATTCTCCCATGGTCGGCACGGGGCCATCCGTGGTGTCAGCAGCCGCGCCGAAAAAGAAGGACAGGCCAGCCAATACCAGGATCAAGCCAATGGCCCCCATACCGCCATACAGGACCCAGGCAAGAAAACCTGGCTCCGGTTCATTCTCCATGGCGTCGTGCGTTGCAATGGCCTGGGCAACCAAAGCCGGATCAACCTCGGCCTCCTCCAGGTCATCAATGGCGATTGTGTCGTTCGGCAAATGGGGCAAATCAACATCATCGCTCACCTCCTCGGCCGTTGGCGAGGCACCGGTGAGGGCAGAAATGGCGCGCGTAATATCCTCTGGCGTTGGGGTCGAGAGGCGATCATTGTCCGCCGCGGTCTGCTCACTGTCGGGTGCGCCGAGGACACGGGTAAGGCGCGGGGTTTCATAGCGCTCGGCTTGTGCTTCTGGCGCATCGGCAGCGGGTGCTGGCAGATCCGGCGCGGTTGCTTCCACGGCGGGCTTTGGCTGGACAACATTTGTCTTGGGCGCAGCAGCGCCGGCGGCCGACGCCGGAAAGATACGGGCCGCCCTGTCCTTTGAGACGAGGCGAAGGGCGCTCTGATCCAAGATTGGGCGGATAATAGGCGACGGCGCAACGGTCGGGATATCGGGATCGGTCAAAAACAGGGCCCGCTCGGCCGCGCGGCGGCGAACGAGTGCGTCGACCAATATAAGCCGACCATTCAGGCGTGCCTTTCGCCAGGCCGTCATGGCCTCGGCGGCCGCAAGCCGCTTGCCAGAATTGAGATAGGCGAGAACATCAGACCCCAGAAACGCCTCGCGGCCGATGTTAAAGACGAACGATATGAGCGCATCGAACTCATTTTGGTTGAGGGGCACATGGACCGTTTCACGGATCACATGTTCAACCGGTGGTAAGTCGTATTGGCGCAAAACGGCGTCGGCATCGCTTCGTGAAATCCCGAGCCCTTTACGGGCTGAACGCGTATGCCCATAGCCAACCATCCAACTGGTCTTTGACACCTGAATGGCGCGCGCACGGAAGCCTTCAAAGCTCTTGATGAGCTTTATACCTGCCTCCGAT